>DAOOJC010000201.1:0-4242 GCA_035384905.1 Acetivibrio sp.
TAGTGAAATCCCTCCGATAATAGCCCCAGGGGTGCCAACAACCATCGTTTCGGGTTTATCTCCCTTTACAAATAAAAATATAGCATACTTTTTTCTACGTGTCACCGAAATATTTCCATTATATTCCGACAAAAACGAGCACTTGCTTTTTTCGTTCTCTTTTCGGAATCCATCACTTTTCTTCGGTGCAGTTACGGTATTTTTTCGGTGTCCAACAACGAAATATATGCTATAATAGGCATATCGAAAACTTTTGTTGGATTGAGGGATTTAATGGTAAGTATCTTAATGGTAGATGATCATAAAGCTGTTTTATGCGGCACAAAAATGTTATTGGAGAGTCATGGCATGCAAGTAACAACATGTCATTCCGGTATAGACGCCCTGGAGATATTGAAGAAGCATTCTTTCGATGTAATGATATACGATCTGAAAATGCCGGACATGAATGGACTGGAGTTAACTAAAAAAACACTGGAGATTTACCCCGATGCCACTATTATTATACTGTCCGGTGAGAACATAGCTGAAAACTTTGACATCCTTGTTAATTCGGGTGTCAGCGGAATAATTGATAAATCCTGCAGTGATAATCAATTGATTACTGGCATATATATGGCAATGGAAAAAATGATGATACTCCCCCTCGATCTCGTCAGAAAACTAGCCATAAACAAAATGTCGGTAAATCAGAGTACAGAAAAATTAGAAGAACCCCTGACTGAAATTGAATTGGAAATTCTTCAACATGCTGCCGCGGGTAAAACAAACAAAGAAATAGCCGATGAACTTCAAATGGTGCAGCGTAACGTCGAATACCATTTGAGCCATGTCTATAAAAAGATGGATGTACCTTCCCGTGTTTATGCCATTCGGAAGGGTATCAAGCTTAATCTGATAAATGGCTGAAATATTATCAGCAGGCAATAATCTTTTTAGTAGGAAACTGACAGGAAAACTCAAGTCCTTTTCCCAGCTCGGAGTTTACGGTAACACTTCCGTTGAGTAACCGGATTCTCTCTTTAATGCCGCTTAACCCTAAATGCTTGTTAGTATCTATTTTTGCATTCAAATCCATTCCTACGCCATTGTCATTGTAATATATAACAAATTTCTCCATATCCTGCCGAAGCATTAAGTCCACTTCAGTACCCTTCGAATGAGCTATAGCGTTATTTATCAACTCCTGAACAACCCTGTAGACCGTCAGCACCTCTTCATATTCCAGCCTTGAATCAACATTAAAAGCTTCAAAATTAATAGCAATATCAGTTTTAAGGGACACCCTTTCAATTAACCGGTCAATAGCCCTGACGATACCTTTTTCGGAAAGGAAGGAAGGCAGCAGCTCATTACAGGTTTCACGAATCATCAATATTACATCGTCAAACTCCTCTTCCATTCTATCCAATTGGTTCAAAACATCATCTTTGCCAACCGACCGATTCTCAAGAAAGTTACTGACATCCCTTCTCATTTTTATTATGCTTTGAAGTATCTCATCATGCAAATCCGAAGCCAGTCTTTTTCTTTCTTTTTCGGAAATTTGCAAGAATACTTTGCTCATCCACGAAGGAGCATCTCCTCCGTTCTGGAAATCCATAATCTTGTTGGACAACTCTTCAATCAAAGTGAGATTCTCGTAGAAAACTGCAATATACCTTGAAAGCAATTTAATTGACAGCTTATCCCTTTGACTCAAACTTACATTTTGTCCGTCAACAAACAGTATCCTGTACCTATCCTCCACAATTCCAACCAGAGTCAAAAATCCTTCATTGATTTTAACCAAATTGCCAATTTTAAGACATTTTACATTTTCCCTTAAATACTTCTGTATGTAGGGGTAAGGCAGGTTTAACTTTGTCTTGTGCGAGTTAATGTTTTCTCTGTCAAATTCTAAAATGTCCACCGATTCAATCGAAAGAGCATTCTTTATATTGCTTATAATCTTTTGATCCAGCTCCTCCACCTTGTGTGACTTTGAGAGATCTATAAGGCTGTTGTTTATTCGAATATTGCTGTCGTTAAACACACCCACCAGTTCATCAAAAGCTACCTCCAACTCGCCGATTTCATCCCTTTCATTTGTATCAAACTCAACCGAATAATCTCCTTCACGCACTTTTTGTACTTTACTTGTCAACTTTCTCAAGCGTCGGGTAACTACTCCTATAGTCAACCACGATATAAAAAGAACAACAATTACCGCAACAGCAGTATATAAACCTATACTATTTCTGGTTTGTGCCATAAGCTCATATATATCCTCTGCCTCAATGTCGATTCCGAGGACTCCAATCGTGTCACCTTCAGAGATTGTTAACGGCACATATGAGGCAAGGTTTGCTCCCCACCGGCGATCTTTCGTGAGTTCACCAATGAAAGCTTCCCCTTCGTCTATCGCAGCTTCTAAATACTCATATGTATTGAATTCAACTTCTCCCGGAAGCGAAACATCATTCCCTTTATAATCCAGAGGCAACGCATCTATAACATATATGCTTTCCCCTGTCTTTGTTTTTGTCATAATATAAAGAAATTTCATCCTATAAAACTTTTTAAAATCCCATAACTGCTGTCTTAACTTCTGGTATTCCGGCATGTCAAGAATCTCCTGAACATCCCCTTTTTCTTCCTCAATTTGAAGAGTCCGCTCCGTTACCTTCTGCAGCTCATCCATGTCAATATTATTCGCCACATTTTCTACTATATTTTTAGCCTTTATACCTATAGACTCTACGATTAAATCAATAGAGGCAACATAAATAGAATATCCCAAGGTTGTTCCGATAATAATTATTATTGCTGAAAACAATAGATTCATTTTTGTGCGTAACCTCAATATTATCGCCTTCTCTATCCTTTTAACAGTACTGTCACAAGACAAACCAGTCTTCTCCGTTTTCACCTACTTGTTTCTCTCATAAATAATTCTAAGCCCTTCCAGGGTCAGAAGTCCGTTGGTTTCGTCAATGGTCTCGGATTCACTGGCAATAAGTCTTGCCATTCCGCCTGTAGCAATTACCTTTATATTGCTTTCCTTCATTTCCTGTTTCATTCGCTTTACAATATAATCAACCTGCCCGACATATCCGTATACCATCCCCGACTGCATACTGGAAACGGTGTTGCGCCCGATAACAGTTTTGGGCTTTGAAAGATCTATTCTCGGGAGTTTCGCAGTTTTTTCGAACAATGCTTCCGACGATATCTGCATTCCGGGACAGATAACTCCCCCAATGTATTCACACCGCGATGAAATAGCACAAAAAGTAGTTGCAGTGCCGAAATCGACAATTATAACAGGCCCTCCATATATTTCAAATGCCGCCACAGCATTGACAATCCTGTCTGCACCAACCTCTCTGGGGTTTTCATACATTATATTAATGCCGGTTTTAATCCCTGGCCCGACTACCATCGGTGTCTTTTGAAAATACTTTCTAATGGCATGCTCTATAGAGTACATTATGGGTGGAACTACTGAAGCTATCATTACTGCTTCTACTTTTTCAATATCAATCTTTTCATAATTGAAAAGGCTAAGCAGAAACATTCCCATCTCATCCGAAGTTTTTCCCCGGTCGGTACTCATTCTCCAATGATTTATAAGCTTCTTTCCGTCATATACACCCAATACAGTGTTGGTATTTCCAACATCCATTACCAGTATCATTTTCTCCTCCCCAATGTCTAAACTCCAAGCTTCAATCCTCTTATTTCTTTTATTTCAAGCATTATTTCCTTCTCAATCCTTACTATATCCGATTTAATATCTTCAACAGTTTCTTCAGTCTTTGACCTGCCGGAATCCCGATATGAATAACCGCTGCCTGTATTTTTCGACTGTCCGCTGTCTCTCTTAAAGCTATTTCCCTTATGAAAGTTATTGTCCCTTTGGTGACTTGTGTCCTTGCCGGAATAGGAGCTTCTCGATGTTGAAGCACCGTCCTTGTTCTGCTTGCCGGTCTTATTGTTGGACCTGTTTCCTTTTAATATGTTTCCGGGTTTATTTGAGAAATCCCCTCTGCTGTTGTCCTTACTTGCCGCTTCGCTTCCGTTCTTCTTGTAAAAACCCTTTTTCCTTTTATTCCTGTTGTTTAACCCGCCGTTATTATCATTCCCGTCAAAATTACCGTTGATGTTGCTCATGCTGCCATTGTTTCCGTTGTTATTATCAACCACAGATAATCCCCCTTCGAAATAGTATATCCTCGTCATCAGGTATCAAAGCAGAAA
>DAOOJC010000202.1:0-4234 GCA_035384905.1 Acetivibrio sp.
GGATGCACTTGGGTATGACAGTGTACACTTAGTTGGTGCATCAATGGGCGGAATGATAGCTCAAACAGTAGCTATAGAGTATCCCCACAGAGTGAGGTCACTTACTTCCATAATGTCAACTACTGGTGATCCTTCTGTAGGACAGCCTGACTATTCGGTGTTGGCAAACCTGGGTTCACCACCATATGATGACCGACAAGCCTATATAGATTGGCAGATTAAATCACGCAAAGCTCTCGGTTCTCCTAAATATCCTTTAGATGAAAAAGTTACTGCCGAAGTCGCAGGTCTTGCCTGGGACAGGAATCATGATCCGCTGGGTATGATGCGGCAAGCTGTTGCAGTTATAAAATCCGGTGACAGAACGGAAAAACTTCGTTCTATGAAGATTCCGACTCTTGTTATCCACGGTGAAAATGATAAAATGATTGATATAAGCGGAGGACGTGCTGTTGCTGCCGCTATTCCGGGTGCTGAGCTTGCCACATTTGAAGGAATGGGGCATGAACTGCCAAAACCTTTATGGTCAGCGTTTGCAGCAAAAATTGCAAATCTGATTCATAGGGCAGAGCCCTCATGATATGTTATACCTTTAACCCAAACACTCTATGTTGACAAAAACGCCGGGATACGATAATTTATATTTAAATAACAAATGCTAAAAATATAAGTTTATAAAGATTTTAAGGAGAATGTTGTTATGAAAAAACTATTTATTTTAACTGTTGCAATTTTGATGCTTTGCAGTTTTATTCTTACAGGCTGTAATTCGGGCGGCGGAAGTTCAAACGGTAAAAGTTCGAAAGCTAAAGTCATTGATATTCCGCTGACTGAAGAAGAATACGCTTTTGGAGTGGATAAAAGCCAACCGGAACTGCTTTCGAAGGTAAATGAATTTATATCGAAAATTAAATCCGATGGAACCTTAGAGGAAATAAGCAACAAGTATTTCGGAGAGGGAGAACCCGCAGCTGTTGCATCGGCCACAGAAGACAGCAGCAAAGATCAGCTTATCGTAGCTACAAATGCGGCATTTGAGCCCTTTGAATATACTAAAGGCGATAAGTACTACGGTATTGACATGGAAATTGCTGCACTTCTTGCAGAGCACCTTGGAAAAGAGCTGGTAATCAAAAACATGGATTTTGATGCTGTTTGCCTTTCTGTAGGTCAGGGAAAAGCCGACATTGCGATGTCTGGTCTTACAATAAAAGAGGACAGAAAAGAGTATGTTACCTTCTCCGACAAATATTACGATGCTTCCCAAAAGCTTATCGTTAAGGCAAGCGACAATACCTTTGACAATTGTAAAACTGCAGCTGATGTAGAAGCCATCCTGTCGGAACTGAAAAGCGATACGAAAATTGGTGTGCAGACGGGTACAACCGCCCAATTCTATGTTGAAGGCGATGAAGATTGGGGCTTTGAAGGTTATAATGTTAAATGCGTAGGTTACAAATCAGGTTCTCTGGCTGTTCAGGATATGCTTAACGGAAACATCAACTATGTCATTATTGATGAGGCCCCTGCTCAAAGTATAGTGAAAGCAATTAACGAACTTAACTGAATTAAATAAAGTTCATACAATACTCCGCAAAATATTTTGCGGGTATTGTATTATATAGGGGATTAATTATGGGAAATTTTGATAAAAAATTAATGAAGTTCTGGGAAATTTTTTATGAAAACAACGGTTACACAAAAGTCCTTGTGGGACTTAAAAATACCCTTTTTATTGCAATTTTCGGACTTTTATTGGGAATTATTATCGGTACGATAATTGCTATTATTAAAGTGGTGCCCAAATATAAAAAATTGCCCCAAATATTAAATGCCCTATGTGATTTTTATGTTGGATTATTCAGAGGTACACCGGTTGTTGTGCAGCTTTTGGTCGCCTATTATGTAATTTTGCCCTTGCTTGGCATGAATATATCTGCACTTACTGTCTGTGTATTGGTATTCGGTCTCAATAGCGGTGCTTACGTTTCCGAAATAATGAGAGGCGGAATTATGTCTGTAGATCCCGGACAGATGGAGGCAGGCCGGGCTCTTGGCCTCAGTTATCGCGTCACAATGCTGAAAGTAGTTGTTCCTCAGGCTGTCAAAAATATACTTCCTACACTGGGAAATGAATTCATAGCCTTGATTAAGGAAACTTCCGTTGTTAGTTTTGTCGGTGCTGCCGACTTGTATGTCGCATTTAATTATATTGGCACAAACAGTTATGAATTTATGGTTCCATACCTTGTTATGGCACTTATTTATATTGTATTGGTTATGATAATAGCATCGCTCATAAAAGTGATGGAAAGGAGGTTGAGGAAGAGTGATAGACGTAATTAATCTAAAGAAAAGATATGGCAGCCTTGAAGTTTTAAAAGGCATTACAATTAGCATCAAAGAGGGTGAAAAGGTTGCCATCATAGGTCCGTCGGGAAGCGGTAAAAGCACTTTTCTTCGTTGCCTCAATTGTATGGAGGACCCTACGAGTGGATCGGTTATATTTGAAGGTGTAGATATTGCAGATATGAAGGTTGATATTAACGTTTACCGGCGTGATATGGGTATGGTTTTTCAGCAATTCAACCTGTTCAACAATAAGACTGTCATTGAAAATATTATGCTTGCCCCGGTATATATAGGAATACATGATCTTAAGGTAAAAAAGTATAAGAATTTCTTTATAAAACTTAGAAATACTTTTGCCAAACAAAAAAAGCCTCTGTATGAAATCAATACTACTCGTGAAAAGATAAAGATAGATGTAAGGGAAAATGCTATGCGGTTGCTTAAAAGAATCGGACTTGAAGACAAAGCTGATGTTTACCCGTCGACTCTTTCCGGGGGACAGAAGCAAAGAATAGCAATAATTCGTGCCCTTGCAATGAACCCCAAAGTCATGCTGTTTGATGAGCCTACTTCGGCGTTAGACCCCGAGATGGTCGGGGAGGTTCTTGACCTTATCAAGCAGCTTGCAGAAGAGGGTATGACTTTGGTTATCGTAACTCATGAAATGGGTTTTGCAAGAGAAATAGCTACCAGGGTTTTGTTTATGGATGAAGGAAGAATTCTGGAGGAAAACACTCCCGAACAGATCTTTTCAAACCCTCAAAACCCCAGAACAAAGGAATTTTTATCGAAGGTATTATAATACTTACAGGGTATTCTATTTATTTACCGGTTAAAACCTTACATCATCATTTCCTGTTTTTAAAAGAACTAATCTTACCTTTCTCCATGTGACTGAAATGAATAAGTCATATATTAAGACTTATTTATTTCAGAAATTTTACTTTTTCATATTGACAAATATATCGTCAGATGATATATTTAATATATCGAGACACGATAGATAGCGAGGTGATATATTTGGACAATAATTTACCATTGACTGAAGCAATATTTTATATTCTGCTTGCGGTAAGAAAACCCAATCATGGATATGGAATTATTCAAGAAGTAAGTGAGGTTACCGGCGGTAGATTGGTACTCGGTCCCGGCACCTTATACGGTGCTATAAATTCTTTGCTGTCCAAAAGATGGATTATGTTATACAGCGAAGATAAGACTTCTAGAAAAAAGAAGGAATATTTGATAACAAAGGACGGTAAAGAAATATTTTTTGAAGAAGTAAAACGACTGGAAGAGCTTGTTCAAAATGCAAAATTAATGGAGGAGTCTGTATGAAGAAGTTTAGATTATATTATGATAAGGATGTAGAACAGGATTGGCTGCAAAAAATGTCATTAAACGGATGGGCGTTAGAAAACTTTTTCTTAGGTGTATATACATTCGTTCCCTGTAAACCGGGTGAATACATCTATCAAATTGATATACTGGATAATTGGGGCGGAGATAAAGAAGATTTTGCTGCATTTATGGAGGATAGCGGTGTTGAAGTGGTTTCACAATGGTATAGATGGGTTTACCTCAGAAAAAAAGCTGACGATGGTCCCTTTGAGATGTATACGGATATAGACTCTAAAATAGACCAGTACAGTAGAATAAAGAATTTTTTTCAAGTTGTATTGATAATAGAAGTTATATGTTTATTTATGGAGATTGTTGCAGCCATAAAAACAGGAAACCCTTTATTTTGGCTTTTGACAATAATCATAGGCTTTATTACTCTGGCAATTCTTCGAGTAGTATGGGGAAGCCAGTGGAAAATAGATCCTATGTAATGCTTTGTACTATAATAGCCTAGTGCATAAAAAACCAGAGTAATTCC
>DAOOJC010000203.1:0-4232 GCA_035384905.1 Acetivibrio sp.
AGATTTTTAGGGTGTATTAAATAAATGTGAAGAAAATGTACACCAGATTTTTTTCTTAAACGTGCAGCACAGTAAAAATCATGCTACAATATATTAGTTGTATGCAATAGATACCCTTTTTGGAGGACGTTCCGTGAAAAAGCTATTGGTCTATTTAAAAGGATATATAAAAGAAAGTATATTAGGTCCGCTGTTCAAACTGCTGGAAGCATCCTTTGAGCTTTTAGTGCCCATTGTTATCAAATGTATCGTTGACATTGGTATTGGACAAGCCAACAGTGGATATGTCGTTAAGATGTGTCTGTTGCTGGTACTTTTGGGTATTGTGGGAATGATATGTTCGATAACTGCCCAATACTTTGCGGCAAAAGCAGCAGTGGGTTTTACAACAAAGCTTCGCCGGGCACTGTTTGAACATATCGGGCAATTATCCTATTCCGAAATTGACACCCTCGGTACATCCAGTATGATTACCCATATGACCAGCGATATGAATCAGGTGCAATCCGGCTTGAACCTGGCCTTGCGTCTGTTGATGCGTTCCCCCTTCATTGTGTTTGGGGCCATGATTATGGCCTTTACCGTAGATGCCCATGCAGCACTTACCTTTGTAGTGGCAATTCCGGCACTTTCTGCAGTTGTTTTTGCCATAATGCTATTATCCATTCCCCTGTATAAAAAGGTACAGCAGCAGTTGAACAAGGTATTGAACTCGACGAGGGAAAACCTTACAGGTGTTCGTGTAATCAGAGCTTTTCGCCTGGAAGATAAAGAAATAGCCGAGTTTGACAAACGCAATGAAGAACTGACCTCAATACAGAAATTTGTAGGCGGAATTTCTGCACTGATGAATCCTTTGGCCTATGTTACTATTAACCTTGCAATTATTTGGCTTATACATACCGGTGCTATACGGGTATCTACAGGCCTGCTTACACAAGGTGCTGTTCTTGCACTTTACAATTACATGTCCCAGATTCTTGTTGAACTAATCAAGTTTGCAAACTTAATCATCAGCATTACAAAGGGTTTTGCCAGTGCTAACCGAATCAGTGCTGTTTTCGATATGAAATCAAGCCTTAAGGAAAAAGATGTGCCGCTTAGAAATCTTCACTCTGAATATGCTGTAGAATTCCGTAATGTCGGGTTACGATACAAAAATTCCCGGGATGAATCATTGACAAATATAAGCTTCTGCGTCCGCCGCGGTGAGGTAGTCGGAATAATCGGCGGCACAGGTTCAGGTAAATCCTCTCTTATTAATTTGATTCCAAGGTTTTATGATGCCACCAAAGGAGAAGTAATTGTAGACGGTATTAATGTTAAGGATTACCCCATAAGAAAGCTGCGGGACAAAATTGGTATTGTGCAACAAAAGGCTGTATTGTTCAAAGGCAGCATACGGGATAATATGCACTGGGGTAATAAGGATGCAACCGATGAAGAGATTATGGAAGCCATTACAATAGCCCAAGCCGGTGAAATTGTTGCTCAAAAAAAAGAAGGGCTGGACTTTATTATCGAACAAGGCGGCAAAAATCTTTCCGGTGGCCAGCGTCAACGCTTTACCATAGCCCGTGCCCTTGTAAAGAAGCCTGAGATTTTAATCCTTGACGACAGTGCTTCAGCCTTAGACTTTGCAACAGACGCAGCACTTCGCAAGGCTCTGCGTGAAATGCCGGGAAACACGACCGTTTTCATTGTTTCACAACGAACCTCATCCATTCAGCATGCCGATATAATCCTTGTCCTTGATGATGGGCAAATAACTGGTATCGGTAAGCATGAGGAACTGCTTGAAAAATGCGAGGTATATCGTGAAATTTATGACTCACAGTTCAAGAAGGAGGCAAAATGATATGAAAAAGCAGAAAGTTCAAATTAATAACCTCCGAAAGGTCCTCAAATATATCAAGGAATACCGTATTCTCATGTTGATTTCCATTGCTCTGGCTGCTGTTACGGTAGCACTGACCCTTTATGTGCCCATTCTCATAGGCAGAGCCATTGATTGCATCGTTGGACCTGGGGCTGTAGACTTTGACAAAGTGACCGAAATTCTTTTTAAAATCGGTTTTACTATTGCTATTACTGCTGTTTCCCAATGGCTGATGAATCAAATAAACAACAAAATTACTTACCATGTGGTGCAGGATGTTCGTAAAAAAGCTTTTCGGAAAATTGAAGTTCTGCCCCTTTCGTATATTGACGCCCACTCCCACGGCGAAATCGTGAGCCGTATTATCAGCGATGTTGACCAGTTTGCCGATGGACTTCTGATGGGATTTTCACAGCTATTCACAGGTGTTGTCACAATTTTGGCCACATTTATCTTCATGCTCACCATCAATGTACAGATTACTTTTATTGTAGTTATTCTTACACCTCTTTCTCTATTTGTTGCAGACTTCATTGCAAAGCGTACCTATTCCATGTTCAAGCTGCAGTCGGAAACCCGTGGAGAGCAGACCTCGTTCATTGACGAAATGATAGGCAATTCAAAAATTGTCCAGGCCTTTTCCTATCAGGAAGAAGCACTCAAAAGGTTTGACGAGATTAATGAACGATTGAAAAAGCACTCCCTTCGGGCTGTTTTCTTTTCATCCCTTACCAATCCCTGCACCCGTTTCATAAACAATCTCGTATATGCAGCAGTTGCCCTTGCGGGCGGGCTTGCGGTCATCGGGGGTAATACAGAAGGTGTAATGACGGTGGGTGGGCTTTCCATCTTCCTCAGCTATGCCAACCAATACACAAAACCTTTTAATGAAATCTCCGGAGTAATCACCGAGCTTCAAAATGCCCTTGCTTGTGCGGGGCGTGTGTTTGAGTTGATTGAAGAACAGCCTCAAATTCCCGATAGCAACAATGCAGTTATTTTAGAAAAGGCCAATGGAAATATCTCAATGGAAAATGTAGCTTTTTCCTATGTTACCGAGCGTCCCTTGATTCGTGATTTCAATCTGAAAGTAAAACCCGGTCAGCGTGTAGCTATTGTGGGGCCGACCGGCTGCGGTAAAACTACTGTTATTAATCTCCTGATGCGTTTTTACGATGTCAATTCCGGAAGTATAAAAGTTGAAGGCATAGATATTCGTAACATTACCCGAAAGAGTTTAAGAGAAAACTACGGCATGGTATTGCAGGACACATGGCTGAAATCCGGTACTATTCGGGAAAATATTACAATAGGCAAACCCGAAGCGACGGATGAAGAGATCATTGCTGCGGCAAAGGCTGCCCATGCCCACAGCTTTATCAAACGCCTACCCAATGGTTATGATACTGTCATCGGTGAAGACGGCGGAAGTCTTTCCCAGGGACAAAAACAGCTAATCAGCATTGCCCGGGTTATGCTTTGTTTGCCACCGATACTCATTTTGGACGAAGCAACATCTTCCATCGATACCCGTACTGAAATCAAAATCCAGGAAGCTTTTGCAAAACTTATGCAAGGACGGACCAGTTTTATTGTTGCCCACCGTCTGTCCACCATTCGGGAAGCAGATATCATTCTCGTTATGAAAGATGGGGATATTATTGAGCAGGGCACTCATGAGGAACTGTTCTCGCAGAAAGGCTTTTATGCTAATTTGTATAACAGTCAATTTGCCCTTTAAATTAAAAGTAGCCTTACTTTTATGGTAATTCACGAGTAAGGCTACGTTTCACAATATCTTATAAAAATACTCCAAAAGCAAACGCCAACCTTAAGTATATTGGCATATTCTCATAAGCTTTAAAGCTTGTTCTTCTGTCCTTATTTCTTAAATCTTTCATACGCAAGTTTTATATACTGCTTTCTGGTTAGTCCTCCAAACCTTTCGGCAAAATCGTCCATATCAAAATTTTCATCCTCACCGAGATATTCTGCCAATTTTCTTTTTAACTCCGCAATATGTATGTATTTAGAGGCATCGGTATATGAATCCGATCTATAACCGTGTTTTGAAAGCAAATAGTTAAAATTCATAGTTAAACTCACACCATAGGTATCTGTTTTGTATTTTAATAATTCAGGCACCTCTTGAGCATCCAATTCTACTATTGCAGTTCCCCAAGTAATTTTCACTTTATTTTTCTTATCACCCTTTAATGGTTCAATCAAAAAAGGAAGATCAATGTCCTTTTCTTCTAAGATCATGGTATCTACAATCGGGTGAGTTCCCCAAATAATTTCATTATCCTGTGCAATATCCAAAGGAAGCAGTTCAATATTCTGCAAGTCTTCC
>DAOOJC010000204.1:0-4224 GCA_035384905.1 Acetivibrio sp.
TCCACCGCCTCCCAACACAAGGTTCGCCCTTATTCGGTTTCTTTCCATGTGGTAATGCCTCACATTTGAAAATAACTATGTTATATATATTAATCAAATTATACAAATAGTATTTTTTTTGAGCTACTGGTTGTTTTGAATCTGTGTAATGCGGTTTTGTGATTGCTGTGCATAGGTACTGGACGGATATTTTTCAATAAGCTCTTCAAATACCTTTACCGCCATGGTGTTGTTATTAAGCTCTTGATAACATATTCCGCAATAAAACAGGTTATTGACCGAATACTTCCAATCTTCGTAATAAACCTTTGACTTAATAAACCTGTCCAAAGCTTCCTGGTATTTCTTTTTATTGTATAGCTCTCTGCCCGCATTATACTCACTCTGAGCAGCTCTCGGCAAAATATCTTTCACAAGCTTATCAAATCTGTCTTTTTCCACCCCTTGAAAGTTTTTATTCTTCAAGAGCAAAATCTCATCAGCCGCTTCACTGATTTTATTCTCGGAAATAAGCTTTTCAATATTTAATATCTTCGCAACGCTCAAATAATAGTCAGCCTGCTTGCTTACTTCCTCGAACTGGGTGCTTAGCCCGTTATACTTATTATCCAACTCGTCGTATTTTTTCTCATATTCGCCTATCTTTAAAACAGCGGCTTCCTTCTCCGCAGTCAACTGGTTTATTTTTTCCGTATTATCCTCTCTTGAGTAAAACTTAAAGCTTGGTACAAAAACAAGCAAAACCCCAAAAATAAATCCTATAAAAGTGCCCAACACTATTTTGGACTTGTAGTTTTCTTTTCTCGCCGGCTTATTCAAGGAAAGCGGAGCTTTTTCTTCAACTTTAACCGTCTTTCCCCTGTCTTTTGCAGCATTGCCCTTTTCCTTTTTTTCTTTTGTCTGTTTCTTCACCTGAGGCTCATAGCTTGAATCAATTTTCTTCAAATAGTTAAGGGCTATTATGCTGTTCTTCTCAGCATCTATAACTTTCTTAAAAACCTGTGCGGCATTATCGTATTCCTTAGTGTAAATATAGAAAACTCCTAAAAGATTATAGGCTTCATAAAAATCGGGATTTAGAGAAATGGCTTTTCTCAACTCAATTATAGCAATATCCTCGCTGCCTACGCGGAACTTCTCTAAAGCCTTATTGTACAATATGATTGAGTTTTTCATACTGTCAGGCATATCCGGGTTGGTCGCGGATAATTTGTCAATGTCAATCGGCGGATAATTTTGGAGTTCCTTCTTAAAATCAATCATTAATTCGCCTCCTCTCACAATTTATCTGGCACAGTGCTTCTCATATATTTACTCAATGAAAATCCTGCGAATTACCACATTGATTCGACATATTGTGCAGTGAACTTTATTTATGATAATGAAAATATGCTCCTTACCTCACCTATATAATATAATGAACCGAAAGCACAAATCAAGCCATCTTCCGGAGTTATTTCAAAACTTTTTTTTACTGCCTCTTCGATTGTATCACTTGCCGATATATTATTACAATAAGGTTTAATAAATTCCAACAGTTCTCTGGCCGGCAAAGCTCTTTTATTTTGCGGTGTAACGGCTATTATATGCTCCGCAAAAGGCACAACTTCTTCAATTATCGATATATAGTCCTTGTCCTTTAATATACCGATAATAAATACTATTTTTTTCTGCGGTAAATATTCCTTCAAGAACTTAACCAATGCCTGCACACCTTCCAAATTGTGAGCCCCGTCAATTATTAAAACCGGTTTTTTGCACAACACCTCAAGCCTTCCGGGCCATTGGGCACTGATTAATCCTTTTCTTATTGAGTCCTCACCGATATCATATCCTATTTCCGAAAGAACAGATACCGTTTCTATAGCAGTCACTGCGTTTTTTATCTGATGTTCTCCCAACAGACCTATTTTTAAAGACTTCAACAACTTATAGTCAAATTCCTGCCCTTCAATGGAAAATCCTAATATTTTAACTGTATCAAAGGAAACCTTGTGGAGTTTAGCATTTCTTTCCCTGCAAACCTCTTCAAAAACCCTTTCGGCATCCCTGGCCTGGGGATATAACACCACATCGGACCCATCCTTTATTATTCCTGCTTTCTCAAAAGCAATTTCAGAGAGGGTATTCCCAAGTATATCGATGTGGTCATAGCTTATAGTTGTTATTACCGAGACCAGCGGATTATCTATAACATTGGTGGAATCAAACCTGCCTCCAAGTCCCACCTCCAGAACCACAATATCACAATTCCTTTCAAAGAAATACTGAAAAGCAATTGCAGTTACTATCTCGAACTCCGTCGGATGGTTAAGCCCCCTCGAGACCATAACCTCCACCTTCTCTTTCACAAACGATGCTATCCTGGCCAGGTCCTGCTTCGAAATCTCATCGTTATTAACCCGGATCCTTTCTGTAAACCTTTGTATGTAGGGCGAGGTATATATTCCGACCCTATAGCCCGATTCAATCAGTATGCTGCTTATGAAAGCAACTGTCGAACCTTTTCCGTTCGTACCCGCGACATGTACATATTTAAGTTTTTTATGCGGATTGTCCATCAAATTTAAAAGGGCTTTTATGTTTTCAAGTCCCAATTTTACTCCAAACTTTAATGTACCGTGTATATATTCAATCGCCCGGTCATAATCCATAACAACATACCTCCCCAAAATTGCAAAAAGGGGTTATAAAAACCCCTAAAAAAGATCCAATATATTCAATAAACTGCTATTCATCTATTCCGCAACACTTTTTATACTTCTTTCCGCTTCCGCAGGGGCAAAGATCGTTTCGTCCCACCTTCTGCTTTTTAACAACGGGTTTCTTGACACCGTCATCCCCATAGGATTCTGTCACAGGTTCCGCCACTTTCTCACGCTGCGGAACACGGTTGCGGTCAATATGGGTATTTAAAATTACTTTCACTACGTCCGCCTGGATATTCCGGTTCATTTCCTCAAACATCTCAAAGCCTTCAAATTTGTATTCAATAACAGGATCTTTCTGTCCAAAAGCCCTGAGCCGTATACCATGCTGCAGTTGATCCATATCGTCAATATGATCCATCCATTTTTGGTCGACAATCCTTAAAAGTACAACTCTTTCCAACTCTCTCATAAGTTCGGAACCAAACTCCTGTTCCTTCTCCTCATACCTTTTAAGCATATTCTCAAGGATTGATTCTTTTAATGACGCTTTTGTCATTCTCTCCATTTGATCCATTGAGAAATTAAGGGTTCCTTCAGTCACATAAGACTTTTCAGCATAAGACCGCATGCCTTCCCAATCCCAGTCGTCAGGATGTGGGCTTTCACCGCAGTATAAATTAACAATACCTTCTGCAATTCCTTCGATCATTTTTATTATATTATCTTTGAGGTTCTCACCATCCAAAACCTTTCTTCTTTGGCTATATATTACTTCTCTCTGTTTATTCATAACATCATCGTATTCGAGAACGTTTTTCCTTATGGCAAAGTTCTTGCCTTCAACCCTCTTTTGTGCAGTCTCGATAGCATTACTCAACATTTTACGTTCAATAGGCTCATCTTCTTCCAAACCCAATGCATTTACCATGCCCATCAGCCTGTCGGATCCAAAAAGCCTCATAAGGTCATCCTCAAGGGATATATAGAATCTGGACTCCCCTGGATCTCCCTGTCTGCCGGAACGGCCTCTTAACTGGTTGTCAATACGTCTGGATTCATGTCTTTCAGTACCTATAATAAACAGTCCACCAGCCTCAACAACCTTCTCCCTTTCGGTATTTGTAATTTTTTTAAACTCTTCATAAAGTTCCCGGAACACTTTTCTCGAATTCAGTACCTCTGCATCAAAGGTATCGTTAAACCCTGTAGCTTGATTAATGAGTTCTTCGCTAAAGCCCTTCTTTCTCATCTCCTGTTTTGCCATATACTCAGCATTACCACCCAAAACAATGTCCGTTCCCCGGCCGGCCATGTTGGTCGCAATGGTAACCGCACCGAATTTTCCTGCCTGGGCAATAATCTCTGCCTCTTTTTCATGGTATTTCGCATTCAGAACCTGGTGGGGAATCCCTCGTTTTTTTAGTACTAAACTTAGCATCTCAGACTTTTCAATGGATATCGTACCTATAAGAACCGGCTGCCCTTTTTCGTGGCACTCAACAACTTGTTTTATAACAGCATTAAACTTTCCCCTCTCGGTTTTATATACACTGTCGTTATGGTCCTTCCTTAC
>DAOOJC010000205.1:0-4190 GCA_035384905.1 Acetivibrio sp.
TCAAGTATGTTTCCGGCAGCGGGAGGAAGGGACTGGATCAATAAATTGCTGCCGTAATCCACTTTGTTCTTTGAGAACACACCGGAGTCTGTAGTCAGTTGCAGCTTTATGCCATTGACTTCATAACCGATGCTACCAATATCGTGAGGTGTATCCGGGTTCTGGGTGTAATAATGGCTCATTTTTAAGTCACCTTTCAAATATAAATTTCATAGTATCGTACCACGTACTTATTATACCCATCAAGGCCTATTCAATCAATACTTAAAAGATGAGATAAATGTGAAGATAAATATGGAAAAAGCATTAAGTCTCTGGAACAATTCACTTCACAAATATAACAATTATGCAGAAACAATAAAATCTTGAGGTGTATCGAGTCCACATCGATTTTGGTCATTTCGCTCTGTGAAATTCTAGCTACAATATTTTAGCATTAGCTTGAAGTCAAACTAAAAAAAGTGTATAAATAAATATGACACAAATTGAGCAATCTATTGTGCAAAAGACCGGGATTGATGGAGGGAAAATGTCTGTAACGGTAAAGAATCTTTCCTATGTTTATATGAAGGGGACGGCTTTTGAGAAAAAGGCCTTGGACGATGTAAGCTTAAATATAGAGACTGGGGAGTTTGTCGGAATAATTGGGCACACCGGATCGGGAAAATCAACCCTGGTCCAGCATTTTAACGGTCTTTTAAAGCCCACCGCGGGAAGTGTCTTTATTAACGGTGAAGAGTTGAAGGGAAACAGGGCAAAGGAACTGAAGCGAAAGGTTGGAATTGTGTTTCAATATCCGGAGCATCAATTGTTTGAAGAAACGGTTTACAAAGACATAGCTTTTGGTCTTGTTAAAAGGGGCGAAAGCAAGGATGTAATAGATGAAAAGGTTAAAAAGACAGCAAAAGCCTTGGGCCTTTCTGAAGAATTACTGGAGAAATCACCCTTTGAATTGTCGGGAGGACAAAAGAGAAGGGCGGCAATGGCAGGGATACTGGTGCTTCAACCGGAAATACTTGTTTTGGATGAACCTGCAGCCGGACTGGACCCAAAAGGACGGGATGAAATATTCGGTTTGATATCCGGGCTGCATAAAAACCTTAAAATGACAGTTGTTCTGGTATCCCATAGCATGGAGGATATAGCAAAGTATGTTGACAGTGTAATAGTAATGAATAGAGGAAGAATAGAAATGAGCGGTCCGACCCGGAGCATTTTCAGCAAGACGGACAGACTTGAAGAGATGGGACTTGCTGTTCCCCAGATAACCTACCTTCTGAAAAGGCTTAAGGAAAGGATTCCGGACATAAATGACAGTATCATATCGGTTAGTGAGGCAAGAAAAGAATTGGAAAAGTACTTAAGAAAGGCTGATGGGTAAGTAAATGTTTAGGGATATAACACTGGGACAGTATTATCCCGGGAATTCACCAATGCACAGGGCAGACCCGAGGGTAAAAATTATTCTGACATTTATATTGATGACAACAATAATGATTGCAAAATCATATACAGCCTTTTTGATGATTGCAGGCTTAATCTTAGCAACCGTAATTTTCTGCAGAATTCCTTTTGGTTATACCGTAAAAGGTCTTAAACCGATAATGCCGGTGGTTGTTTTTGCAGCATTGGTTAATATTTTTACAACAGAAGGAACTTTACTGTATAAGTTCAGGTTTATTCATATTACTTATGAAGGCCTGGATACGGCAGCAAAAATGAGCTTAAGGATTGTTACCCTTATTGCAGGCACATCTATTATGCTGTTGACCACCACACCATTGTCCCTCACGGATGGAATAGAAAGGCTTCTCTATCCGTTAAGCCGGATAGGACTTCCGGTACATGAATTTGCTATGATGATGAATATTGCATTAAGGTTTATTCCGACTCTTTTGGAGGAGACAGATAAAGTAATGAAGGCACAGACATCGCGGGGGGTGGACTTTGAAACCGGCGGAATTATTGAGAGGGGAAAGAGTTTTATTCCGGTTTTGGTGCCTTTGTTTGTAAGTGCGTTAAGAAGAGCCGACGAGCTTGCAGTGGCGATGGAGGCCAGATGCTACAGGGGTGGAAAAGGAAGAACAAGAATGAGACAATTGAAGCTGTCAAAGGCAGATTTACAAATTACATTTTTTTTAGCTGCATTTGAATTTGTTTTGTTGTATGTACAATATTTTAAAATGCCTGTATAATATATGTTGAACATGTTGCAGCAAAGCGGCAGCATCAATAATTGTAAACGGATAAGTAGGACGAATAAATGTTTTTCACGGAACATATACAATAAGATAAATTGTATGGTTCACGCGTATAAAATATATTAAATGAATATAGGAGGATAAAATGTATAGCTTGGGAATTGATCTGGGTGGAACCAATATAGCCGTAGGGTTGGTAAATGAGGAAGGTAAAATTATACATAAGGACAGTGTTCCTACCCTCAGGGAAAGGCCGTATCCTTTGATTATCAAGGATATGGCGATGCTTGCACTGAAAGTAACCGAGGATGCCGGTGTTAGCATTGACAGGATTTCAGGGATAGGAGTTGGAAGCCCTGGAACACCAAATTGTAAGGAAGGCATTCTTGTTTACAACAACAATTTGAATTTCCGTAATGTTCCTATAAGGTCAGAAATTCAAAAGTATATAAATTTACCGGTTTATCTTGACAATGATGCAAATTGTGCAGCATTGGCAGAGAGTGTTGCCGGAGCTGCAAAGGGTGCACAAATTTCGGTTACCATTACTCTGGGCACAGGTATTGGCGGAGGAGTTGTAATTGACGGGAAGATTTACAGCGGCTTTAACTTTGCGGGAGGAGAACTCGGACATACCGTTATAATGGTGGACGGCGAGCAGTGTTCTTGCGGAAGAAAGGGCTGCTGGGAAGCTTATGCTTCCGCAACTGCACTCATAAGGCAGACTAAGAAAGCAGCACAGGAGAATCCGAATTCCCTTATAAATAAGCTTATTGACGGAGATCTCTCCAAAATCGATGCCAAAACTGCTTTTGATGCGGCAAAACAGGGTGACAGGACCGGTGAATTGGTGGTTGAACAGTATATAAAATACATTTCAGAGGGACTAATAAACATGATCAATATTTTCATGCCTGAGGTATTGGTAATAGGCGGAGGAGTATGTAAGGAGGGCGAATACCTTCTCAAGCCCTTAAGGGAGCTGATAAAACAGGGCGTTTACAGCAAGGAGGATATACCTCAGACACAGCTCAGGACAGCACAGATGGGAAATGATGCCGGAATTGTGGGCGCTGCAATGCTTGCAAGGGAATAAATTGAGAATAAAGTATTATGAGAAATATAAAGTTGACTATTGAATATGACGGAACGAATTATCACGGTTGGCAAACGCAGAATAATGCCAGGACTGTTCAGGATGTCATTGAAAAGGCAATAGAGGGTTTGACGGGAGAAAAAGTTGCTCTTATAGGATCAAGCAGGACAGATTATGGAGTTCATGCCTTGGGACAGGTAGCAAATTTTGCAACAAACTCAACCATCCCGGGCGATAGGTTTTGTTATGCCCTCAACAGGATACTTCCCGAAGATATTGTAATACGGGAATCGTGTGAAGTTGGTTTGGACTTTCATGCGAGGTTTCAGGCAAAGGGTAAAAAATACAGGTATATTATATACAACTCCAGATTCCCGTCGGCAATACTAAGGAACCGAGCTTACCATGTTTCATACAATCTGGACATTGATGAGATGAAAAAGGCTGCATTAAGCTTTCTGGGAACTCATGACTTCTCTACATTCAAGGCCAGCGGCAGCAGCGTTAAAACATCGGTTCGAACCATCACAAGTGTTTCCCTTGAAAAGAATGGTGATGTGTTGGAGTTTGAGATATGCGGAAACGGTTTTTTGTACAATATGGTGCGAATTATTGTGGGTACCTTGGTGGATGTCGGAATGGGAAGGATAAAAGCAGATGACATATCGGATATAATAAACGGCAAAGACAGGAAAAAAGCCGGACGCACAGCTCCGGCACATGGGTTATACCTTGTGGAAGTGTACTATTAGATGGGTGCTAAATGAAGAAAAAATATGGAGGGAACAAAACTGGTGTTTCTGAAATGTTTTTTCTTCATTTTTATCAATGCACTTATTTAGTGGGATTTCACGAAGTGAAATGACCAAAAAGCGATGGGGGTTCGATGCCCC
>DAOOJC010000206.1:0-4177 GCA_035384905.1 Acetivibrio sp.
TTCCTTTGAAGAAGCAGCCTCGGTTAAAGCCCGCACCTTGCTTATCTCTAGCATGGTTTCATTTATATCCGAATCCACATGGTTAATTTCTCTGTCAATATAGCTTTGTGCATTTATAATATCCGCATCCAGCACTTTTTCCGAGAGCTCATCATATTCTTTTGATAATTCCTCTGTGCTGTAAAGGGCTTTAATTCTGTATGTACATACTTCAATGTCCTCATACATGCGGTCCGTTTTTCTGCTTATATCATAACAAGCTTTTTTAATTGCATCCCTGTCACAGAATTCAATTCCATACGCAGAAGATGCCCTGTCATAAATGGATTGCAAATAACGCTCTATATCCCCATACTTCTCTTTTTTAAGCTCCACATCCTCAAGTGCTCTGCCGTACATTCCAAGCTCCTGCTTGAAGGTTTCAACATGCTCTTTTCTTACCTCATCCCCATCGTGAGCAATTATATTGCACGCCCTAAGCCTTTCAACCATTGAAGATTTAATCTCATTGATGTACTGCTCATTTTCACTTATCTCCTTTTCCAGAACGTCCATGCTGCTTTTTAATTCGTTCAGCCTTAGAGCCAGGTTTTCGTAGTAAGCCTTTCTCCTCCACATGTAAACGGATAAAGACGACAACAGGACAAAAACGCCAATCGCTGCAATTTTTATCACCCACGACGGGAAAAATGCAGCAGCTATACAGGCTAAGACGGCTGTAGATGCAGTGATGAAAATACCTGTTTTTATTAATCTATACCAAATAAAATCATTTATGTCAATACTTTTTAAGCCCATCATCTCTTCCGGAAGAGATGCCAAATCACCAATCTCTTCCCTCAATTCTGCAATTTTCCCCAAAAGCTTCTTACTTTTCTCTTCAGCCTCTTTAAGCCTGCCGAACAAAATCTCCATATGAGCAGGATCATCGTTAATATACCGGGAATAATACTCATAACGCCTTATCGTTTCATTACATTCTTCAATGCGTTCGGATATAAGGCTTTTTTCCCTCTCGTATTTATCTGTTTCTTCCAAGATTAAAGATAGCTCTTTTCTTTGTTTTTTTAATGACTCTATGTTTTTCCTCAAGTCAATAGCTTGATTTGCATAAACCAGTGCCTGCTTCCTCTCCTCAAGAGACTTTTTTAAACGAAGGAGGCGGTTCAATTCTTCATAAGCCTCTAAAAGCCTTTCTCTTTCCTCAATAATCCCTCTCCTTCTAAGATTTAACCCGTCCAGCTTTTGATTTACAACATCAAGGGGCCGCGTTGTCGTCCTCTCTGTTCCCACGTGGAAAGTCAATGCCTCCGTCAATGCTTCCCGGGCTCTTTTATACGAAACATCCTCCGCACCGCTCTCCCGAATATTGGAAAGCCTGTCCAAAAGCTCTTTGCTGCCTGCAGCATCAATTTTTGTGTCCATCTGCCCGATGAAAACAGTTCTCTCAAAACAGGATTCATTAATGCCCAGATGCTTTAGTGCAAATAAAGGCCCTTTCTCCCTGCTCTGTTCGAAGGAAGCGGTTATATCATTGTACATGGAATCGTAAACCTTCACCGTACTTTCATTAAAATCCCTCTCCGCCGTAAAATGCGAACCGTCATCCAGGCTGTATGCAATGCTTCCCATGTAATCATTACCACGCCAGGGCTTGAACCTCTTAAGGGGTGGGAGCTCACCACTCCTGCCGCTCCTTCCTCCCTTTAGAGAATAAAGCATACCTCTTATAAACCACTGTATGGTGGTTTTTCCTGCCTCATTTGCCCCGCAGATGACATTAAGACCGTCGGAGAGCTCCAGTATTAAGTTGTTAAGCTTTCCAAACGCTATTATATCAAGCTTGTCAATATTCATACCTTCTCCTGGATGGCATTATAATAAATATAATAACCTTACTTCTCAGTGCTTTATCCTAATTTCATTCCCTTAGAATAATACCTCGACCTTGCCCTGTTCCAAGGCCTCCACACCATACTGCATCGCCTTCATAAGCAAATGTTTTTCCTTTTCGCTATTGGTATTTTCTATCATTGAAAGCATCTTTCTTACAAACAGTCCCATAAGGCCCGGATCCCCCATAAGCTCCTCATAGTCATACCGGGGAACGGTTTCGTCCTTTATGGTCACATAGAAGAACCTGTCTTTTAAAATGCCCTCTATGTTTTTGACATTAACGCGGTATCCCTGTGCGGTATACCCCCTTAAAATCACATTAATAAGGTTATTGCCCTCCTCCTGCCCTTCAAAGTTTGAGTTAATCATATCTATAATCTGCTCATCACCCGAAAAACAGTCGGATTTTATTTCCAATGTACGATACTGCCTCTTTGAAATCCTTTCAAACCTTACATCCAGCTTCTTTTCCTTTTCCGAAACAAAGACAATTCTTCCGATAAATACCCCATGCTCTCCCTCTTCGTCAAATCCCAGAGGTTCCGGACTCCCCGGATTATAAACAGGGGTATTTTCGGCGATTTTCTCAAAACGGTTGTGAAAATGCCCCAGTGCCACATAATCCATGCCATAGGATGCAAGCTCCTTGCTGCTTATAGGATTGTACCGGTTTTCTTTAAAATTCATATCCAAAGTTCCGTGAATCAACATCAGATTAATGCGTTTCTTATCAACAGAACCTATGTCTTCTAAAACACCGTCTTTTTCATGAAAACAGCCAAAACCTGCACCGTATATGCATGTGTTGAGATCCTCAATATATATTTTGGGGTTGTTCCCAGAAAGAATAAAAACGTTCTTACTCCACTCAAAATTCTTGTAGCAGGAGTTTTGGGTATAGGGATCATGATTTCCCGGCACAATAAACACCCTTATGCCGGGAATCTCTTCAAATTTCCTGTTTATATAATGAATAGATGAGTTTTTTGAATAATAATGCTCATAGAGGTCACCGCTTATTAAAATTATGTCCGCATCTTCCCTTTTGGCAAGATCGATTATTCTGTCAAAAACATCGTAAAGGTCCTGTCTCCTCTGCTTTTGTATCTTTAATCCATCACCCAAAGAACTAAAGGGAGTATCAAGATGCAAATCAGCAAAGTGCAGAAATTTTAATGAATTCATGCCTAAAGTCACCTCAAGCTCGAAATCAGTTTCTAAGCCTTCTTTTGTTTCTCTCATTCAAAACATTCTCAAGGGCTACAGCCTCATTTAATATATTCTCAACGCTTTCTGCGGTTTCTGCCGAATCAAGGCCTGAGTTTATCTGATGCCTTAGCATGCCTATGGTGCTCTTTATATATTCCAGCCTTGCGTCCACTCTCTCAAGATCGCTTCTCTCTTCTTTGTGTCTTTCAATCATCCTCTCATCCATCTCAATAATCCTTTTTATGTCCTCATACACCTTAGGGTCATTGATAAAGTTAAGCCTCCGATTGTTTTGAGTTATCCTCTCCATGATAGGATTGATATTGACCTTGCTGGCCTCCCGGAATCTTATACAAAAGTCCTTGAGCAGATTTATATATGAAACCACCAGGTTCAAAGTCTGTTCAGTTATTTTGCCCTTTAAATAATTGGATTTATCTTTGTTATAGGATCTTAAGACCTCATCCTTGTCCTTCATTATGGAACTAAGCTTCCTGTAGTATGCTGCATTGGTATACCTGGTAGCTTCCGATGCCAATTTAATACATTTATTGTTCAACCTTTTTATATTGCGTTGTTTCATCTTCTGAAGGAAACGGTCCTGAAATTTTTTACTTGTAAAGCTTATGAGCACAAGTCCCAAATACAGGACAACCTGGGCACAGGCAATATAAAAAGCAGGAATACCAAAGTATTCCCGAACCATATGTCCAATTCCCAATAAAACCACCAATATTCCAATGTTTTTATAATAAAATATTGAATTTAATAAAAGCTTTATCTTCATATCTCACCTTTTGCCCGAATGTTATTTTGCAGCATCCGCCAGTATACCGGACAATTTTATGAATTTACCTTATTATCGGTCTTCTCCTTAACTTCAAGGTTATCTGTATTCTCATTAGCGTCAATACTATCTGCCTTCTCCTTTACTTCAAATCCCTGCTCTCCAGCAAGCATGGCCTCTGCTCTGGCACGGGCCCTCTCTCTTGATGAATTCAAATCGAGCTTCTTAATCTTGAGCTCGGTATTATCCCCACCGAGGCTTTCAATAGCATTAGCTCTTGCAATT
>DAOOJC010000207.1:0-2727 GCA_035384905.1 Acetivibrio sp.
GTGAAAAACAGAATTTAATATGATATTATGAAAAAAGCAAATACCTATCTATTCAAGTTCCATAATGCTTCTAGTGTTTTGTTCCAACGATTGCAACAGGTATTTTATGTTCTGGTCTTTTTCAACAGGTACGAACTTGTCAAAATGGTCCAGAAACGAGCGGTTATAGTCAATAATATTATTATAGCTGTCAGTAATTATTACTGACTCCTTCATACTGTTGAACACTTCCTTCATTGCAAAAGGATATATATCCAGAAATTTGAACTTGAATATCGATATGGACAGAAGTGTCAGAGAAATTGAAAAACTTAAGGGGGTAATATCAAAAGGGAAATTACAAACTTTAACAAAGCCTATTATATTAGCAAGGCAGGGTATTAATACTGAAAACACCAGCACTATTATCTGCTTTTTTAGAATATTGTATTGGTTTATAGACTTTTTAAGTACTAAGAAAATTCCCCCGAAAACATAAACAGTATTTATGACATAAAATATCCAGAAAAATAAACCCCATTCGGTATTGGCGGGGTCTTCAACAGTTTTTCTGACAATAATCAAGTAAAAGAACCTGTTGGTTAAAGCGGGCAGATAACAGATTGCAACTGGAGAGACAAGAAAGATAATTAATTTCTTATTTTTTGCAGTTATTTTTTCTGTATAAAACAGTGAGAAAATAAACCAGGAAACCCCGCTGAAAAAAATAGGAAAAAGAGTAAATCTCACGGTTATGAGCAGTTCCTCCGTTGAGGTGGACATGCACTCAGGGAAACGGAAAAAAATCCACAGGATCAACAAAAACATATATACAAGCAAACTATAAGTTACAGGTGCTTTTTTTGCTTTTAGGAGTATATAAGTAGTTGTAAAAACGGTTTGTATCAAAACCAATATATGTGTTATAACAAACAATTTGTCATTAAAAGTCAAAAAAATCATACAATGTTCCCCAATAAAGATGTCACTTTGCAATGTATAATTGCTTAAATTTTATCATATTTTTGTCTAAGTTTAAATTGATATCTTTCAAAAAATAGTTACTTTGGTAATATGAATATTACTAAAGTAACAAATTGGCAATAAATACCATTACTTTCGTTATCTTGAAGACGGTTTGAAATTAATGTAATCTAAAGGCAAGATAATCTTTCCAGTTGTGATAAAACCCGGGTCAAAGTTAATTTATCACAATCTTAATTATCTGGTAATGGATAAGCTTATAAAAATATTAAAGGAGGCAGCTTTTATGTTTAAAAAAATGGGGAGAAAAGTGTGCGTATTTGCTTTAGCCGGTATTATGACTTTAAATATAGGTATGCAAACAACCTTTGCATACTCGAACATCCCGGCAAAGCTGAGTCTTGAAAACACCGCAAATCTATTGGAGAAAAATGCAGACAAAGAAAAGGAAAAGTATGTGAAGGGTGAGTTGATTGTAAAGTATAAGAGTACAAAGACTGACAAAGGAAAAGTTAAAGACAAAATTAAAAAATCATTGAAAAAATCATTGAAAAAGAAATCGGTTGTGCCTCAGGAGAAGGAAGAGTTAAGCAGTGTAATTGATGTTTTAGAGGTTGATGAAAACGAAGATATAGACAGTCTGGCAAAAAGCATCAGCGAGGATCCTGATGTGGAGTTTGCCCAGCCGAACTATATCTATTATGCCTCTGCCATACCTCAGGATGAAAGGTATTCGGAACAGTGGAGCTTAAAAAATCCATCAACAGGGTTCGACATTAATGCCGAAAAGGCCTGGGATATTACCAGAGGAAGCAGCAATGTTGTGGTAGCAGTTTTAGATACGGGAATAGCAATAGGGCATCCGGATCTTGCAGGCAATATATATGTAAATCCTGATGAGATAATTGACAACGATGATAATGACGGAAATGATAAAGATGACGACTTGAACGGTTGGGATTTTGTCAATGATGACAATACTGTTTATGACTTGAATGATAAAACACATGGCACACACGTTGCGGGAACTATAGCTGCAAGCGCTAATAATATTGGTGTGTCGGGTGTTGCACCAAATGTAAAAATACTCCCTCTTAAAGTACTTGGTACAGATGGCAGAGGAAGTACATCAGGTTTAGTAAAGGCTATAGAATATGCGGCATCAAAAGGTGCTGAAATAGTAAACATGAGCCTTGGGGGGCCGGATTATGACCCGGCACTGATAGACATAATGAATAGAAATCCTCAAACATTATTTGTTGTAGCAGCGGGAAATGATCACTGTGACCTGTCTAAAGTACCTACATACCCTGCCAGTCATGATCTTCCCAATATGCTCGTGGTTGCCAGTGTTGACCCGAACGGTTCAATGTCAAGCTATTCAAACTACGGCGATGCAGTAGATGTTGCAGCACCCGGGAGAGATATATTAAGCACTGTAGCATCCTATGAAAATGAGAATATTGAATACAGTTATGGATTACTCGATGGTACTTCCATGGCTGCACCTCATGTAACGGGTGTGGCGGCGCTTGTCAAGTCCAGATATCCGGATGCGGACGCAGCAGAAATTATAAACAGGATAAAGGGCTCGGCTTCAATAAATGAAGATATCAAGAACTGGGTTCCGGGCGGTTTGATGCTGGATGCGTACGGTTCGATAAATAACCTTGGAAGTATTGATTTTACTGTATCAAAAGCTAGTGAGAATGAAATTTACCTTGAATGGATGCCTGTACCGGGAGCGGCTTCATACAAGTGTTC
>DAOOJC010000207.1:2737-4168 GCA_035384905.1 Acetivibrio sp.
GTTCAGTTGGCTACGATGGTTCTTTTATTACAATCAACACATATCTGACTGCATATTCCCTTGAAGCAGGTAAGACATACGCATTCAGAGTAGCAGCACTGGATGCTTGGGGCAATGAAATTGCTGAAAGCAGGTTTATGAAAAGTACTCTCAGCGAAGGAACAGGAACAGGTTTAAAAGCCAATTATTTTAACGATGCAGGAATGAATGAGCTGAAAGTAAAAAGAAATGAAAACATTGATTTCAACTGGGGAAGCGGCTCACCGGACGCGTCAATAAATAATGAGAACTTTTCTGTAATCTGGAATGGTGAAATTGAACCCAGGTATTCCGAAGATTATACTTTATATGTGCAATCTTCAGGAGCATGCAAAGTATGGGTTGATGGCAATCTGATAATAAACAGGGCAACCGATGATTCTTCAATGGTTGAGTTGTCCGGAAATTTGAATCTTAATGCCGGAGAGCATTATCCGATACAGGTGGAGTATTACGAAACCAATGGGGACGCCTCCATTAAGCTGTTATGGTCAAGTGCTTCCCAGGATAAAGAAGTTGTTCCTGCATCCAGACTATATGAGACATCCATTATAAGCGGAATTTGGTCAAGAACAGATGAATCGGAATATGGCAGTGCATTTAACAATACATTTGCCATGGTTGAAGGCGGTAAACTGTATGTGCTTTCGTGCGAAGTTTTAGGTGATGCCTATATAGAAGTCTATGATGAACTCCAGAATAAATTTGTAAGATTAACACAAATGAAAGCAAAACTCATAAATGGCGCTACTGCGATTGTCAGTCCTTACTTTGGAGCTACGTCGTTGAACGGAAAAATATACACATTTATATCTTGGGAAGACGGATTAAATGATAATGCTCCTTATGCAGCGGTTCAGGAGTATGATATTGCAACCGGCACAGTGACAAATAAAAACTTCGTCTATGGTTTGGCTTTACCGTTGTTTGATACCGCAATTACTGTAAATGGTCAAATATATGTTTTTGGAGGCAGCAACAATAGTAATGTGTATGTATACGATCCGGAAGCGGATACATGGACTGCTGTGGCTCAAATGCCCGATAACAGAGATTGTTATGCAATAGCTCAATGTGACGGTAAAGTGTATTTGATGGGTGGACAAATTGGCACAGAAAATTTAAGCAGTGTTTACATGTTTGACCCACAGAACAATTCATGGACCCGGAAAGCTGATATGATTGATCCTTTAACGTATGGCTGCGCGGCTGAAAAGAATGGAAAAATTCTTGTTTACGGTGGTTATGCTGGTTATACTGAAAGAAGCAGGTTTACAAGAAATGGATATGCATATGACCCTGCAAATGATGAATGGTCAACCATTCCAAGTCTAATTTCTCCAAGAGGACACTTTGGAATGGAGAACCTTGGCGGAAGAATCTTTGCAGTGT
>DAOOJC010000208.1:0-4154 GCA_035384905.1 Acetivibrio sp.
ATTCATATTCATAAAGATTTCACATTTATTTAAGTGAAGAAAAATGTGGAAGGAATATTTTTCTTTACATTTATTTAGGTGAAGAAAAAAATGGAGGGAACCAACTTACTTTTCGTACATGCCTTTCCTCAACACCATCCCCTTTTCAACAAACTGCTCACCGTTAATAAAAACCTTGTCAATATCCAGGCTGTTTTTATTCAACACAAGCACATCCGCATCACTGCCTTGCTTTATAGTGCCTTTCACCGGATATATTTTAAGAATTTTTGCAACGTTCACCGTAACGGTTTTCAACACCTCAGACATGTCCAATTTATTATTTAAAATGCTGTTTCTTATATCATCAAAAAGCTGTACTGCCTTTCCTACTCCCGATTCATCGGCACTATTCCCGGGAACACTGCCGTTCGCATCCGATGATACGGTAACCCGCTCCAACCCTATACCTGAATCAATACATACCTTCAGTGCATCCGGAACAGTATACCCCGTGCCTGTATCTTGACCTGCCGTAAAATCGATATTTCCTCCCCTTTTCGCAAACTCCAAAGCCTGGTAAAACAGGGGCTTGTTTCTGTTCAAGTGGGTGGGTACAAACATATCCAAAGGAAAATCCGAATTCTCTGCCAACTCATTGAGCGGTTCAAGACCGTCTTTTCCATCCCCCACATGTATATGAACAACTCCAGCCTTTTTCCCCAGTAATCCCCCAATTCTTGCCTCGTTAGCTATTTTTTTAAGGCTATCCTGTGACGGATGGGAAGACCTGTGATCGGAGATGGCTATTTCCCCCACTCCAACAACCTTGTCAATCAGTGATACATCGGACATGACACTGCCGGTAATAGTTGGAGTCGGAACCTCGTAGCTTCCCGTATATATAAAGGTGTTTAGTCCCTCTTCCTCCAATGCCCTCGCCTTTGCCAAGAGTCCTTTAAGACTTCTTGTTATGCTGTCAAACCCCAAAACACCAACAACTGTTGTGATTCCGGCACTGACAATTTCAGACAGCATAATCTCCGGTATTCTGCTTGCCGGTCCCCCTTCTCCTCCTCCGCCAATAATGTGGATGTGCTGGTCAATAAAACCGGGACATATTATTTTGTCACTGCAATCTACCGTCATAATATCACAAAAGGCTTTATCATCTATGTTATCTTCAATTTTATAGATTGAATTTTTAACCATCAATATGTCTTTCTTTCCGATAAGCTCAGGATTATAGCAAATACCGTTTTTCAACAGCACAAACAGTTTACCGCCCATGTTAATATATTCCTTTCGAAAAATCCAAGCACAAAAAGTATTTAAAGGAGATCTAATAAAAAATATAATGTGCAGTTATATATAAAAAATACTGCAAGATTCCGAAAATTTAAGAATTTTGATTAATTTTTTGTGAATTTACGAACAGTTGTATGCTGCTATTTACGTATTATTAACAGTATTACTATTAATTAAAGTTGATATATTGCATTTTATTTGCTAAACTAATTTTAATGTTTTATGTAAATCAAATTTAAACATTGTTTTTTTAATTTAAATGTTATAGGATATAAAAAAAGTCTGCTGCCTTATTAATGCAGACTACTAAATATAAATGTAAAAGGATGGTTAAAGTGTCTTCAGATTTTAATTTCTTAACCTCAAAGCAAAAAAAAGTTTATTCAGTAATCGAACAATTCATCAAGCAAAGGGGTATACCTCCTACAGTCAGGGAAATTGGAGAAATGGTGGGAGAAAAGACCCCAGGTGCGGTACAGGGTATACTGAATCGTTTGGAACAAAAGGGTGTCATTAAGAGAGAAGTTGGTATGGCAAGATCCATACAGCTTGTTTCAGACAACTCTCAATACGAATCTCATGTATATTTACCGAAAATCAAGAAAGTAACCCAACGAAACGTGGATGATCTGCTTAACATTTACAACATCGAGAAATATTTCCCGCTTCCTTCAACTCTTTTCGAAGAAGGCCAGGACTGTTTAATAATCAAGTGTCCTGACAACAGTCTTTTCGAAAGTGGAGTAAAGTACGATGATATTCTCATAATAGACAGACAGCAAGAGATCAAAGACGGAGATATCATTCTGGTGTTGTATGAAGGCCACACTTTATTAAGGTTTTACTCCAAGCATGAAAATCCTGATTTCGTTGTCTTAAAAGCCGACAGTAACTTACTTGAAAAAGAAACTTTCAACAGGAGCGAAGTTACAATAATCGGAAAGCTTGTAGGTAAATATACTCAATACTAATAGTCTGATAAAGAATATATCCAGCTAAAGCTGAATACTGGGTTTTCAATGGGGGATCCAATCCCCCATTGAAGTCAGAAAGAGAACAATGAGTTTTCAATAAATGAAAAAAAGTATCATATGTTGAAATCTCTTAGGTTTTGCATTCTTTTTGTTGCCAAAGGTCCCCTATATTCTCCACCTTTTGCAATATTGCCTTTGTATCGGAAAAAGCTAGTTGTCCTTTATTTCCGATATTATAAGTCTGCCCATTTCCTTTGTCCCAACAACATGGGTGGTTTGCGGTGAAGAAATGTCTGCTGTCCTGCAGCCCTTCTCAAGAACTCTTACAACTGCATCTTCTATGGTATCTGAGACAGCATCAAGACCAAAGGAATATTTCATCATCATCGCTACCGACAGTATTGTTGCGATAGGGTTTGCTTTGTCCTGCCCTGCTATATCGGGAGCAGAACCGTGTATGGGCTCATACAGTCCCATAGTGCCTTCTCCAAGGCTGGCTGACGGAAGCATTCCTATAGAACCGGTAATCATTGATGCCTCATCGGATAAAATGTCTCCAAACATGTTTGATGTAACTATGACATCAAATTGCCTGGGATTTCTCACAAGCTGCATAGCCGCATTATCCACATACATATGGGAAAGCTCTACCTGCGGATAGTCCTTGGCTACCCTGGTCACTACCGCTCTCCAGAGTCTCGAGCTTTCAAGTACATTCGCCTTATCCACCGACATAAGTTTTTTCTTCCTCTTCATGGCTGTCTCAAAGGCGAGTCTTGCAATCCTTTCAACTTCATAAACAGAATATTTTTCTGTATCATAGGCTGCTTCACCCATTTTTTCGGTTTGTACTCTTCCTTTATCACCGAAGTATATTCCGCCGGTTAGTTCCCTCACCACCAAAATGTCCACACCATCTTCCACTATATCCGGTCTCAAAGGCGATGCACCCTTCAATGCGGAATAAATTACCGCCGGTCTGAGGTTTGCATAGAGACCCAAACCTGCACGAATTCCGAGCAAACCCGCTTCAGGCCTTTTGTTTCCGGGAAGGCTATCCCACTTTTCTCCTCCAACAGCTCCCAAAAGAACTGCATCACAAGACTTGCAAAGATCAAGTGTCTTTTGGGGAAGGGGTTCTCCTGTCGAATCAATGGCACACCCTCCCAGCAAGCCCTCCTTTATAACAAACCCGTGACCGAATTTTTCACCCACAGCGTTAATTACCTGAACCGCCTGTTCAATCACTTCCGGACCAATACCGTCTCCCGGCAGCACTGCTATATTATATCCAGCCATAACCTACCTCCTCATTAACTATAAATAAAAACAGTAACCTGCCTTTATCCGCACCTTTATTTCATTTATCCGTATCTGGAAAAGCACACGTTACTTAATATAATTAAGATTATAAACTATACTTTATTACTATTCTTCCTTTTATTTATCTTATTTGTTCCGATAATTTAATGATTATTGACATTCATTAATCTTGTTTCTTTCTGTATTGGAGTGGTGTAAGCTTTACATACTTTTTAAAGATATCATTAAATCTTTGCTGGTTGGAAAATCCCACACTTAAGGCAATGTCACTTATCCTTTTATCCGTCTCTTTTAAAAGTTCTTTTGCTCTTTCTATTCTAAGCTTTAACAGATAGCTTATAGGACTAATGCCCATTTCCTCTTTAAACGCCCTGGTGAAGTAACTGGTGCTCAAAAAAACGTACTGTGCAATGTCCTTTAAAGAGATATCCCTCTCATAGTTATTATGTATATAACTTACCGAAACCTGTATAAGCTCCTTTATCTTTGGGCTTTTATTTTTTATGCTGCTTTCCCATTCCATTTTCAGTGCACGGGAAATCAGCACAAACAGTTCCATAACCAGAAGGT
>DAOOJC010000209.1:0-4151 GCA_035384905.1 Acetivibrio sp.
ACTGCCATAATAGAGTTTGCCACTGCCATTCCCGTGTCGTTGTGACAATGGATTCCCACATCCACCTTAAATTCGTCAACCACCTTCGATGTAATTGTATATACCTCATCAGGGAAGGAACCCCCGTTGGTGTCACAAAGACAAATACTGTCGGCACCGGCTTCAACAGCCGCCTTGATGGTCTTCATAGCATATTCGGGATTGGCCCTGTAGCCGTCAAAAAAATGCTCCGCATCAAACACTACTTCCTTGTTCTTATTCTTGAAAAAGGATATGGTGTCGAATATCATCTTAAGGTTCTCGTCTAATGTAGTGTTTAAAATGTCTGTGACATGAAAGTCCCAGCTTTTCCCGAATATAGCCACGGCCGGAGTATCCGCCTTGAGCAGCGACTTTACGTTGGCATCCTCATGGACAACCGTATTCACTCTTCTGGTACTTCCAAAGGCAATCACCTTTGCATGCCTGAGCTTAACCCTGGAAACCCGGTCGAAGAACTCCAGGTCCTTGGGGTTGGAACCGGGATTCCCGGCTTCAATATATCTGATACCAAGCCTGTCAAGCCTCTCAACAATTTTCAATTTATCCTTAACACTAAAAGAAATACCCTGTGCCTGGGCACCGTCTCTAAGTGTTGAGTCATATACCACTACCTTCTTCATCTCAATTCGTCCTTCCTCACAATATCTTTACTTTTCTACCCTTGTACCGCCACTATCTTCAAGGAATCCTCACCGATTTCGCTTATTGCCCTGTTAATGGCATTCACATATGCTTTTACACTGGCTTCAATTATATCTGTTGAAACACCCCTGCCGATAAACATCTTTTCGTCTTTGGAAACCCTTACTGTAACTTCACCTAATGCATCCTTTCCTTCGGTTACCGCTCTCAAATTATAGTCCTCCAAAGTAAAGCTTGTTCCCACCGCTCTTTCTATTGCATTGAATGCGGCATCCACAGGTCCGTCTCCAGTCGCAGCCTCGGTAATAGCTATTTTATTTCTTATGAGAGTAACGGTTGAGGTCGCAACACTCTTATTACCGCTGGTAATCTGGAAGGTATCAAGTTCGAAAATCTCCGGAACTTCCGAAACCTTTTCTTCTATCAAAGCTTCAATATCCCTGTCGAGAATTTCCTTCTTTTTGTCTGCAAGGCTCTTGAACTTTTCGAAAGCCTTTTGAATTTTCTCCGGGGTCAGTGAAGTATATCCCATTTCTTTGAGCCTTTCTTCAAAAGCATGCCTTCCCGAAAGCTTCCCCAACACCATTCTGTTCTGGGAAAGACCGATTTTCTCCGGCCTCATAATCTCATAAGTGCTTCTTTCGGACAGAACACCGTGCTGGTGAATACCCGACTCATGGGCAAAAGCGTTTGCACCTACTATGGCCTTGTTGGGCTGTACCTTTACACCTGTAAGGCTGGTTATAAGCTTGCTGGTCCTGTAGATTTGCGTTGTATTGATCCTGTGACCTATACCGTAAAAATCCTTCCGGGTATCGATACCCATTATCAGCTCTTCCATTGCGGTATTCCCCGCTCTTTCCCCAAGGCCGTTTATAGTACACTCCACCTGAACCGCTCCGTTGAGTACTGCTGCAAGGGAATTTGCCACTGCCAGGCCCAAATCGTTATGACAGTGTACGCTGATATCCACCTTGTCAATATTGCTGACCTTTTCCTTCAGGATCTTTATCAGATTTCCGAACTCCGTGGGAGTTGTGTAGCCCACGGTGTCGGGAATGTTTACAACCGTAGCACCGGCCTTTATTACCTCTTCAACAACCTTAACCAAAAACTCCGGCCGTGTTCTGCTGGCGTCCTCTGCGGAAAACTCCACATCGGAACAATACTTCTTTGCATACCTGACCATTGCAATAGCTCTTTCCAATACTTCCTCTTCGGTCATCTTGAGCTTATATTTCAAATGTATATCCGATGTGGCTATAAACGTGTGAATTCTGGGGCTTTCTGCTTCCCTTAAAGCTTCCCATGCCCTGTCAATGTCCTTTTCCACAGCCCTGGCAAGGCTTGCAACGGTAACATTCTTTATTTCTTTAGACACTGCTTTTACTGCTTCAAAGTCGCCGGGCGATGCAATGGCGAACCCCGCCTCAATAACATCCACGCCCAGTTTTTCCAGCTGCCTTGCTATTTCAAGCTTTTCGGTAATATTTAAATTAACTCCCGGAGTCTGTTCTCCGTCCCTTAATGTCGTATCAAATATTTTAACTCTTTCAATCATTTCGAATCCTCCTTTACGAATCAATCCCATATTTATAAATATCTAAATAAAATAATGTTTGTTATTTCCCAACCCTCCCCGAAACGGGGAAGGTCAGGAATATTATTATGTATCTTTTGTTTAATACCTTATTTTTTAAGCCAGCTCATCATCTTTCTGAGCTCCGCACCCACCTTCTCCAGCTGGTGCTCCGCTTCCTTTCTTCTGGTTGCAAGGAACTCTGCTCTGCCGCCGGCATTGTTCTCGGTTATCCACCTTGAAGCAAAGGTACCGTTCTGAATATCCTTAAGTACATCTCTCATTGCCTTCCTTGTTTCTTCGGTGATTATCTTCTTTCCTGTAATATAATCACCATACTCCGCTGTATCGCTTATGGAGTATCTCATGTATGCAAAGCCGCCCTGATTTATAAGGTCAACAATGAGCTTCATTTCATGAATACACTCAAAATAAGCTATTTCCGGCTGATATCCTGCACCCACCAAGGTCTCGAATCCGGCCTTCATAAGCTCGGTAACTCCTCCGCACAAAACGGCCTGCTCACCGAACAAATCTGTCTCGGTCTCTTCTCTGAAGGTGGTTTCAAGAATTCCTGCCCTGCCTGCACCTATGCCGGATGCATATGCAAGAGCATAATCCTTGGCCTTGCCGGAAGCATCCTGATAAACAGCAATCAGTGAAGGTACTCCTTTGCCCTCCTGATACTGGCTTCTTACCGTATGACCCGGGCCCTTCGGTGCAATCATTATAACGTCAACGGTATTGGGAGGAACAATCATATTGAAATGGATGGCAAACCCGTGGGCAAAAGCAAGAACATTGCCTTCCTCCAGGTTCGGCTTTATGCTCTCTTCATAAATTGCCTTCTGCAATTGATCCGGTACAAGCATCATTATTACATCCGCAGCCTTAGCCGCCTTGTCTGTATCTTCCACCCTCAGCCCTGCATCTATTGCCTTTTGCCTTGATGCAGACCCGGGAGCCAAACCTACCACAACATCCACTCCACTGTCTTTAAGGTTTTGTGCGTGTGCATGTCCCTGGCTTCCATAGCCGATAATAGCTACTGTCTTTCCTTTCAATAAGCCCAGGTTGCAATCACTGTCATAATACATCTTCGCCATTTTAATATCACTCCTCATCACTATTCTTAATTTTTATAATTTTACTGCCTCTTTCAATGGCTATTGTACCCGTTCTTACAACTTCCTTTATACCAAACTGCTTGAGCATATTCTCCAGAGCGTCAATTTTTTGGGTGTCTCCGGATATTTCAATGGTCAGCGTGTTTTTAGACACATCAATTATATTTGCCCTGAATATTTCCACTATCTGCATTATCTCGGACCTTGTGGATGCGGTGGCCTCAACCTTTATGAGAACCAACTCCCTGTGGACCGATTCCGAATCATCCAGCTCCTTTATCTTTATCACGTCAACCAGCTTGTTAAGCTGTTTGGTAACCTGTTCCACAATGTATTGATCCCCGTCAACAACAATTGTCATTCTTGAAACCTCAGGATTTTCGGTAACACCCACCGCGAGGCTGTCAATATTAAATCCTCTTCTGCTGAACAATCCGGCTATCCGGGATAATACTCCGGCCTGATTCTCCACCAGAACCGATAAAGTGTGTTTCCCCATTTTTAAAACCTCCATTAACAAGTATTTATAACAATAAATAATTATCTATATCAAGCCACTATAGCGTTGACTCCTCGGGGTCAACCCTGCACTCCAAAAGATAAGCACCGTCATCGGAAAGCATTTCCTTTAATGCTTCCTCAACCAGGGAATTGTCATCTATCCTTCTGCCCTTAAAGCCATAAGCATCAAACAGCTTGATAAAGTCAGGATTATCGTCCAAAAATACCTGGGAATAACGGCAGTCATATCTGAGCTTTTG
>DAOOJC010000210.1:0-4150 GCA_035384905.1 Acetivibrio sp.
AAAGATGAAAGGATTGTAACCATAGAAGATTCTGCAGAACTTCAAATTGTCGGGCTGGACAACATAGTCAAGATGGAGACGAGAAATGCCAATACTGAGGGAAAAGGAGAAATAACAATCCGGGATTTAATAAAGACATCCCTTAGAATGCGGCCGGAAAGGATAATCGTCGGAGAGGTGCGTGGACCTGAAGCATTGGACATGCTTCAGGCAATGAACACCGGACATGACGGTTCTCTTTCAACGGGACACGCAAATTCTCCAAAGGATATGCTTTCAAGACTTGAGACAATGGTATTGAGCGGTTCTGCGATGCCTTTAGAAGCCATAAGGCAGCAGATAGCCTCAGCGATAGACATAATTATACATCTTGCAAGACTTAGGGATAAAACAAGGAGGACTATGGAAATCACCGAGATTGTAGGATATGAAAACGGAGAAATAATTTTAAATCCCCTTTACGAGTTTGAAGAAGAGGGAGAAACACCGCAAAAGGTTATCATTGGCTCTTTGAAGAGAACAAAAAACAAGATGATTAACACATGGAAATTTAAAATGGCGGGCATACCGGGTGAATTTTAAGGCTGCCAGGCCAGTGGGACATAAACCATAAGGAAAGAGGAAGGTAGAATGGGTTCGGTTTTCAAAAATTCAAAGCCTTTTGAGAAGGCGGATGTTTTAATCGATTACGATGTATATGTAATGAAACCGGTTGAAAAGATTTTATATGTCATTGCAGCTGCTGTGGTGATTTTCATCATTGCCTTTGTTTTTTATCACAGCATAATATTGTCGCTGCTTTTGACACCTTTGTCTTTATTCTATCCAAAGATAAGGACGAAGGAGATAATAAGAAAGAGAAAAAACGAATTGAATCTTCAGTTTAAGGATCTTTTATACTCCCTTTCCTCTTCAATGACTGCCGGAAAGTCCATTGAATCTTCGTTTAAAGAGGCTATAAAGGATTTGTCCATTTTGTATCCTTCTCCCGAAACCTATATAATTCAGGAAGTTGAGTACATAGTGAGACGAATCGAAATGAATGAGACTATTGAGAGTGCATTGGAGGATCTTTCAAGAAGATCTCATCTTGAGGATATAGAAAACTTTTTTGACGTTTTTAAAACATGCAAAAGGACAGGGGGAAACATGGTGAGTGTTATGCGGAATACTTCCAATATCATTAATGACAAGATTGAGATTAAAGAAGAAATAAACACAATGCTGTCATCAAAAAAGTTTGAACAGAAGGTTTTATCCATAATGCCTGTTTTTATAATAGCTTTACTTTCGGTCACTACTGAGGACTATATGGCTCCGGTATTTAACATGCCTATTGGCAGGATTGTTATGACAATTGCAATGGTTGTAATTGCTGCAGGCTATTTTATTTCCGCGAAAATTATGGATATTAATGTGTAGCTTTTGTGGAGGGTGTTATGATTATAGTATTTTTGGTGTATTTTATAATTTTGATAGTGTTGTTTTTACTGTCAAGAAACAAATATAACGACTATATTGAGCCTTTAGACAAGAAGGAATACAAACTGAAAAGCTTTTTGCCGATGGGGTTCTTTATTCTTGATAAAATTAAATACAAGTATGCTTCCAAATATGACAGGATGCTGCAGTCCAAAATAACGGAGTTAAGAGAAGCAAAGTATTCGCTTTATTATCTGCAGGTTCATATGGCCAATAAGGTCACCCTTATGCTGGTGGTACTGCTGCTGTTTACCTTTGCGGGTATTTCCATGGATGAATTTGATATAAGCTATGTAGTGTTCGGAGTTTTAGCACTTGGGGCGGTTGTTTATTTTACTGATAATGAGCTTACAGAGAAAGTTAAAAAAAGAAGGCTTAGTATTCAAATTGATTTTCCTGATTTTCTAAACAAACTCATCCTGCTGGTCAATGCCGGAATGGCAATGCCCAGGGCATGGGAAAAGATTGTAACTGAGAGCAAAAAGGATACTGTTTTATATAACGAGCTCAGAACGGTACTTGCGGACATCAGAGGAGGCAAATCTCAAATAAGTGCTTTTGAGGATTTTGCCAAGAGATGTAGGATACCGGAAATAACCAAGTTTGTATCTGTTGCATTGCAGAACCTCAGCAGGGGGAATGCTGAAATGATACCAATACTAAGGCTTCAGGCAACGGAATGCTGGGAGATGAGAAAGCATGCGGCAAAGAGACTGGGGGAGGAGGCATCAACTAAAATGCTGTTTCCGATGATACTTATGTTTGTAGCAATAATTCTGATTGTGGCAACTCCTGCAATTTTAGCTTTGATAAGCAGTATGTAATTTTTGAAGGGAGGTGAAGTATTTGCTTAGTTTGATAAAGAATTTTATTAAAGAGGAAGACGGTATGGGAACAGTTGAAGTAGTAATAATAGTTGCTGTTTTGGTTGCAATTGCTCTTATTTTCAGAAAAGCAATATATAGCTTTGTAAAGGAAATAATAGGTAAGATATTTACTGATGGTGTTAAGGATGATGTTACAGAAGGACTATAGTAGGACGCATAACGGAATTTGTTATTAGGGCATATGAAAATGTGCCCTAATAGATCTTTTTAAGTAATTGTGAATGAAAATGTTCCGGAAACTTTAGTTTTTTAAAGTACAGAGTCTTTTAATACTCCACATTTTTATTCACTTGGAAAAAGGATACTCAATGGTAGAGGTACATTTTATATGATGTGTTTTAGAGAGGGAATGATAAAGGAGAATAAGGGAAGCTTCACGGTGGAGGCCTGTATAATTGTTCCGATTGTGATAATAAGCATTCTTGCATTAATTATGATAGGGGAATTCCTATATCAGCAGTCCTGTATTCAAAGTATTGCCAACAGGGCAGCACAGCGGGGAGCTGAAATATGGAACTGTCCTGCCAAGGATATGGTTTATGCACAGATTACAAAGGATAGGATGAAAGATGTGAGTCTTTATTGGAGGATAGGAGAGTCGGACTCAGAAAGACAAGTAAAAAAATCTAAAATAGAAGAATACGCAAAGTATATGGTATTTCACGATTCTGTTTTAGGTGAACCTGTTAATGTGGAAGCAACCGCCAACATGGTGGAGGACTATATATTTTATAAAAAAATAAGGGTTACGGTTACAGCAAAGTATAACAATCCTTTTGCACCTTTTTTAAGAGCCTTTGGGCTTAAGGATACTATTACAATAAAAGCCCATTCGGATGCTGTAATTAACGAGCCGGTTGAATTTATCAGATCTACCGATTTTACCATCGATGTTGTGGAAGAGATAGACAACAAGCTTTTAAATAACAAGGGAAGCGAAGCAATAGCCAATATTAGAGAAGGATTTGCAAATATTTTTTCCAAGGTCAGAGGCTTCATTGACGGTAAGGCTGAAAACAATGAAGGGGGCTGATGTATTATGAGAATCATAAAAAAAACCGAGGGTGCCATATCAATTTTTCTTTGTATAATACTTTTAGCAATGATGGTGCTGGCAAGTGTTCTGGTGGAAGGGACACGTGTAAAGTCAGCAACGACACAAATAGATAGTGCTTTGGACAGTTCGGTAAAATCAGCATTGGCAAACTATAACTATTTACTGAAAGAGCTTTATGGACTCATGGCTCTATCCGGGGACGACCCGGAACTTCTTAAAGATGAAATTGCATACTACCTTGAGAGGACTCTTATGATAGCAGATACCAAAGAAAACGATGCGGAAAGTGAGTCCTTATGGAATTCAATAAATGATTCAAAAACAGGGAGTGCGGTTTTGGACTTTTTCGGTTTTGGCGATAAAGGTTTGCCCCCATTGGATTTGTATGACTATGGGATTGAGGAATTAAAGGTTCAGCCCCTCTATAATTTGTCAGAGCCTGAGGTTCTGAGGGCTCAGATACTGGAGTATATGAAATATAGGGCTCCGAAGCAGCTGGCGGAAGGGCTTATGGATAAATTTCTTACTTTTAAGGATTTTAAAAAGCAGTCGGATGTGTTATCAAAGAAAATGGATGTTGACAAAAAACTGACCGACATAAAGGAAAAACAAATCACAGCATCGGATAATATTGTCACGGTAAACAAGTTTTCTACCGACTTTAACATACCCAACCAACTGGAAATAGCAGCCGGATATATATTGGACAGAATAAAAATCGAAA
>DAOOJC010000211.1:0-4128 GCA_035384905.1 Acetivibrio sp.
GCAACATTTACCGGGTCTCCCGCCGTTGTACATTTGTCGGTGGAAACAGCATTGGTCTTAAGCTCTCCACCGCTTGCGGGAGCCGATACATCCTTGCTATTATCAAAAACTTCGTTATTGGAACCAACTTTTTTTGTTGTTTCTCTGTTACTGGGCGAATAAGGACTTTTCTCATTTATGACCATACTTATCTCCCCCCTTTTAATAATATATTCTACACATTAACCCATACTTTTACAATACCGAATTAATATGTTAAGGAGGAGATATCGTATGATTCCTTTAAATACCACATTATTCAAGTGTAAAAATTCTTGTTACATTATTCGAAACAGTATATAAATATAATAGAGGTGGGCAAAATGAAAAGTTTTGAGGAGCTTTGTCAGGAAAATTATAAAAGAATTTACAAATATATATTTTCTATGACCGGAAACAGGGAAGCTGCCGAGGATTTAATCCAGGAAGTTTTCACAATTGCATATGAAAAGGGTGAGACCTTTTTACAGCATGAAAAGCCGGTTGCATTTCTGTACAGGACGGCACGGAACATATCGCTTACGCATTTGAAGCGTCAAAGGGTTTTTGCAACGGAATACCTGTCTGAAAATATTGCTAAAGACGATACGGATTTATGTGACAAACTCTTAACGGAATCGGACCGAAACATAGATGAGACAATTTATACCGGTCAAGTAATCGACAGCTTGGATTCAAGCAAGAATGAGCTTTATAAACAGCGTTATGTTGAGCACAAGTCCATAAGAGAAATTGCTTCGGAACAGGGCACCAGTGAAACGGCATTGCGTATGCGGCTGGTAAGGCTCAGAAGGGAAATACAGAACATTGTCAAAAAATTGAAACTGGGCGAAAAGTAATAGATTTGAGTTACATTAAACGAATTTTGATATATATAAGTGTAAAGTGCTTTACAGAGTAACTGGGGGTTGTTTATTATGGATAATATTTCAGAATTGAAAAAGGAATTGGAAAAGGCTGTTCTGCGTAATGATATCGAAAAAGCGGAGGAAATCTCCGACAAATTGTTTCTTTTGCAGGGCGGCAGGGAAGAGTATACCGTAATGCCGACCCGCTTTGTTGAAGACATCAAAGAAGGAAATAAACAAAAAACAGGGGGTAAAAAATCCATGAATATGAAGAAAATCATAAGTATATTTGCTGCTGCGGCTGTTATAACAACTATTGGCATTACAGCATTGGCTACACGTTGGTACGGCATAAGGGATCTGGTTTTCAAAAACAATAATAAACCTGCTGTTACGGCAAATACGGGTTCACCGGAGGATACGGAAGCCGCCAATATGGGAAATGGACAGGAAGAACCGGACTTGATTGTAATGCAGGGATATCCCGACAGTAATGAATATAAAGCCAGTGCCGAATGGAATCTGTTTTGTGACGGATACGATACTGACGGCAGCCTTTTAAGTCAGGTAGGGAACGGTTCCAATGAATATACGGAAAAATATCCGATGTATCTGGTATATACAAAGGAAATGGCCGATAAACTGGAGGAAATCGTACAAAAATACGGTCTTTCATTGCATGAATCCATAACAATTGTCTATGACAAAGAGGAATTGACAAAAGAGGCAGGCACCGGTGACTTTATTGGAGATGAGAATACTGTCTTAAGCGGTTATGTTTATAACGACGGCACTTTTCAATATGACGGGAGAGCGGGACTCAAAAACAATAAAAGTATTGACTACCAGTTTGGAAACTATGTAAAAGGTACTTTTGCCGATACTTGCTTAAATATTGGCAATGCAGATGATTATACAGAGTGGGAATATAAAACTAAAAGCGGAGTAAGGGTTTCACTGGCCCTGGGCAATAGTAAGGCATTGGTTATCGCAGATCTTCCCAATTCATTCATCACGATAAATGTGCTTTCCGGGGCACAAGGAGGTTTGTTCTCAGACTCAGATACTATTACAGCCGAAGTTTTGCAGAATTTTGCGGATTCCTTTGATTTTTCCAAGATAAAATAGTTCCAATAAGCGTTGATTATTTGCGTTTTAAACGGGTGCAGAGTAATATAATAAGGATATTTTTCCAATTAACGGGCAGGCATGTTTTGCTTGCCTTTTTATATTGCAGTCCTTATTATAAACGGATTAGTGGATACAACATACTATTGCAAATAAAGACAAGATGCAATAAAATACTGTATATGACAACTATTTTGCAGTGTGTTATTGTATATGCGGTGGTTGAGTCGAAAAAAGCAGCCCGGTTGCAAGATAATCCGCTATTATGTAGAATATCAAGAGGTTAAAAAGGGGATAGTCGAATGCAGGAAAATGAAAACAAGTCTCACCGTTCTCAAATAACATCGGATGACAATAAAAAAACTACAGAGTGTATATCAATTGCCGTACCTTGTTATAATGAGGAAAAAACATTGCAGGCAATGTACAATACGTTGTGTGAGATAGCAGCTTCAATGCGTGAGGTGGACTTCGAATTTATCTTTGTTGACGACGGTTCGAAAGATAAAACCCTGGAAATGATGAGAGAGATAGCTTCAAAAGATTCAAGAGTCGTATATATTTCTTTTTCCAGAAACTTTGGCAAAGAGGCAGCCATGTACGCAGGAATGCAAAAGGCCAAGGGAGATTATGTTGCTATTATGGATGCAGACCTGCAGGACCCGCCGGCTTTGCTTCCCGAAATGTACAGGGTAATTAAAGAAGAAGGCTATGACTGTGCCGCTGCCCGCCGCGTTAACCGTATAGGTGAACCGAAGATCCGTTCTTTTTTTGCACGCCGGTTTTATAAAATCATGAGAAAACTCAGCAACATGGAAGTTGTGGACGGTGCCAGGGATTTCCGTTTGATGGAGCGTGAAATGGTGAATGCCGTGCTATCGGTTTGCGAATATAACCGTTTTTCCAAAGGAATTTTTTCATGGGTGGGTTTTAGGACCAAATGGCTGGAGTACAAGAATGTTGAACGCATCGGCGGTAATAGCAAATGGTCGTTCTGGAAGCTGTTTCTTTATTCTATTGACGGTATTGTGGCGTTTTCCACTGCACCCCTGGCTTTATCCTCGCTTTTGGGCATTTGTTTTTGCATTATCGCGTTTTTGGCAATCATTTTTACAATTGTCCGGCAGCTGGTTTGGGGGGGATCGGCATACGGCTGGTCGTCTCTGGTGTGTATTATACTTCTTTTGTCGGGAATACAGCTGTTTTGTATCGGAATACTGGGACAATACCTCTCAAAGACGTATTTGGAAGCCAAGAAACGCCCTATATTTATAGTGAGAGAACAAAAAGGAGGACACAATGAAAAAGAATGATAATAGAAAAATAATAATAGCCCAGCTTTGCTTTTGGATTCCGGCACTGATTATGCTCGCAGCATTTGCGAAGATGGGTATGGCACCCTTCGGTAAAAGCTCGACTATGATTATGGACATGTCCGACCAGTATGTTGAATTTCTTTGCGGCTTGAAATACGGAGATATTTACTATTCCTGGTCAAAAACATTGGGTGGAAACTACATAGGCATTTTTGCCTACTATGTTTCAAGTCCTCTATCGGTTTTTACACTGTTCTGGCCCAATTCACAGATGCCGATTGCCGTGTTGTTTCTGACGGTGATTAAAATCGGTCTTGCAGGCTTTACCTTCAGTTTGTTCTTAAAGTACAGGTTCCGCAGGTATGATTTGTCTACGGTGCTGTTTTCAATAATGTACGCACTTATGGCCTATAATGTTGTGTATTCCATGTGCATTATGTGGCTGGATGCGGTTATTTGGCTGCCGGTTATACTTATAGGTGTTGAGAAGGTTCTCAAAGGAAAGAGCCGTAAACTCTTGATTTTTGCGTTGTTTGTGTCTTTCATATCCACATATTATATTTCCTATATGACCGGACTTTTTACAGCATTGTATTTCTTGTACCGGTGCGTGGAGAAAAAGCTTTGGAGCAAGAAACTGTTGACACGTGTGTGGCTGTTTGCTTCCAGCGTATTTTTGGCGGCTTCCCTGGGAGCTTTTTTCCTGCTTCCGACTCTGGAGTCTTTGCTCAGCGGAGAATTGGGGTCATCGGGGATGGTATACAGCAGCACATTTAACTTTAAATTCGTTCAATTTC
>DAOOJC010000212.1:0-4118 GCA_035384905.1 Acetivibrio sp.
ATTGTTGTATGGGAAGTATTTGTAAGAAGCGGCGATATTAAAGAATACATACTTCCGGCTCCCTCTGCGATTTTAAATGAATTTAAGAATTCCGGAGACCTGTTGATAAAGCATTCATTGGTAACTGTTTCGGAAACCGTTTTGGGGTTTATATTGGGTACATTGATTGCTGTGCTGCTTTCTTTGTTGATGAGTAATATAAAAGCTTTCCGCAGCATTTTTTATCCCTTTATGGTTTTGTCCCAGACCGTACCCATTATAGTTATTGCACCTTTGATTACCATATGGTTTGGAATAGGTATAGTGTCCAAATTGATTGTTTGCGTTCTGGTGGTGTTCTTCCCCATTACTCTGAACCTAACAGAAGGATTGGACTCTTATGACCGGGATCTTGAAGAACTATTGATGAGTATGAATGCCAACAAGCTTCAGATTTTTACAAAATTGAAACTGCCCTCGGCACTGGTTCACTTTTTTTCAGGGCTTAAAATAGCTGCGGCTTATGCTGTGATGGGAGCTGTTATGGCGGAATGGACCGGAGCCGAAAGCGGACTGGGTATTTTTTTGACAAGGTCCATGAAGTCCTTCAGGACTGCCGCAATGTTTGCAGACATTGCAATTATTTCGGCTTTCAGCATTTTATTATTTATAATTATAAGTCTTGTTGAAAAGAAATCTATTAAGTGGAATTTGAAAGGATGAGCGAAATTGAAAAGAAAATTTGCAATATTATTATGTATAACGGTTATACTTGCTTTTGCTGCCGCAGGATGCAGCAACAATTCTAACAACGTTCCGGGAGTCAGTCCTTCCGGAGATATAGACAATCCCGGACAGGACAAGCCTTTGGCAAATGCGGGGCTTACGAAAATCAACTTTGTTCTTGACTGGGTACCCAACACAAATCACACGGGAATCTATGTGGCAAAGGTTAAAGGCTATTTTGAAGAGGAAGGGCTTGATGTCGATATAATCCAGCCCGGTGAGTCTTCAGCGGATCAGCTTGTGGCCTCCAACACCGCACAGTTTGGAATCAGTTATCAGGAAGGAGTAACATTTGCCCGGGATTCGGGTGTACCCTTGGTATCTCTGGCAGCAGTTATACAACACAATACTTCTGGCTTTGGCTGGCTTAAAGATAAAGGAATTGAGTCTCCTAAAGATTTTGAGGGCAAAAAGTATGGGGGCTGGGGCTCAGAGGTTGAAGAAGCCATGGTAAAGCAGATTGTCAAGGATGCAGGCGGAGACCCCAATAAGGTAGAGATTCTGACAACCGGTACATCCGACTTTCTTCAGGCAAGTGAAACCGGTCAAATTGATTTTGCCTGGATTTTCGAAGGCTGGGACCTGATAAATGTAAAAAATAAGGGAGTTGAAATAAATTACATCAGCCTTAGAGTGCTTTCCGATGTCTTTGACTACTACACCCCTGTAATTGTGACAAATGATAATAATATAGATAACAACCCTCAGCTTGTTGAGAAATTTATGAGGGCAGCTCAAAGGGGTTATCAATTCGCCATTGAAAACCCTGATGAAGCAGCGGAATGTCTTTTGCAGTTGGCCCCAGAGCTTGACAGAGAGCTTGTGATCAAGAGCCAGCAGTATTTGGCTGAAAAATATCAGGATCATGCACCGTATTGGGGTATGCAGAAAAAAGAAGTCTGGGAAAGGTATATGAACTGGCTTTTGGAAAACGGATTCATAAAATCGCCGATTGATGTTGAAAAGGCTTTCACCAATGACTTTCTAAAAAAAGATTAAAAAGCCTTTATGGGAGTAAATAATGAAAACCATAGTAAAGATTGAAAACCTAAAAAAAGTATATACAGGTAAAAAAGAAACTCTTGAGGTCTTACGCAATATAAATATTGAACTTCTGGAAAACCAGTTTGTATCCATAATTGGACCCAGCGGCTGCGGTAAGAGCACAATACTTAGGATTCTGGCACGGCTGGAAAAGGAATCTTCAGGAAACATAACGATAAACGGAGAGGATATTAAAACTTCCTCCTACCGGCCGGGTTATATGCCCCAAAAAGACCTTTTAATGCCCTGGCGTACACTATATAAAAACATTGTTCTTCCCCTTGAAATAAACGGTACACTGAAAGATGTTGAAAAATATGATGTTGCTGGCCTTATCAAAGAATTTGGGCTTGAAGGCTTTGAAAACTACTATCCGAGTGAAATATCCGGCGGAATGAAGCAAAGAGCCGGACTTCTTCGAACCTTTTTAATGGGCAGCGATATAATGCTTTTGGATGAGCCCTTTGGTGCCCTTGATGCAATAACCCGGATAAATATGCAGGAATGGTTGTTGAAAGTATTGGTTGAGCACAAAAAATCCGTATTGTTTATTACCCACGACATTGAAGAGGCAATTTTTCTGTCGGACAGGATATACGTTCTATCCGACAGGCCTGCCTGTGTCATCAAAACCTTGGACATAGAATTCCCAAGGCCGAGAAACCGTGAGGTACTTTCTTCTCATAAATTTCTCGAATATAAGGATGCCTTGCTCAAGGTGTTATTGTGAAAATCGGATAGTTATTTTTTTGAATTACCGTGTTTATAAAATATAATTTTTAAAATTATTTATTGTATTTATCCTTGTTTTTTTCGATACAGAAATACAGAATCATTTCTTTATAAAATTATTAAAGGATACACAAACAAGCATCAGCTCTTTGTCTATCCTTTTCCTTATTAGTCGGTTCCTGATGACGTATTGTCTAAAATCATTGAAAAATTAGCTCAACCCTAGTGACATCCTTAATCTTACGCCTTACCGGAATTTCCAATCATATGGAATATCTTTATAGTTAGATAGTTCAGTACAGCCGTAATAACAAGAACCGTAATATATTACATTTGTCCGCAGCCATAATGTCGGGGCTAAGCCTGTTAGGTTGCTGCATGCATAAAAACAATTGCTAAAATCAGTTACATTGATATTATTATCAAATAACCCATACGGAATTTCTGTTAAGCTGCTGCATCCAGAAAAACAACTGTTAAAATCTGTTGCATTAATATTATTATCAAATAACCCATACGGAATTTTTTCTAAGCTGCTGCATCCAGAAAAACAACTTATAAACTTTGTTGCAATAATATTATTATCAAATAATCCTTCCGGAATTGTACTCAAGCTGTTGCATCCAGAAAAACAAAAACTAAAATCTGTTGCATTGATATTATTAGCAAATAACCCATCAGGAATTTGTGTTAGGTTGCTGCAACCATAAAAACAAAAAACAAAACTTGTTGCGTTTATATTATTGGCAAATAACCCATCTGGAATTTGTGTTAGGTTGCTGCAACCATAAAAACAATACTGAAAACTTGTTGCATTGATATTATTAGCAAATAACGCTTCCGGAATTTCTGTTAGGTTTGTGCATCCATAAAAACTATATTTAAAACTTGTTGCTTTGATGTCTGGTAAAGGCATAAGTACTTCAATCAATCTGGTATCATCTGAAAAACTAATCGGCATATAATCAAAGGAAAGTACCTTTATTGTATATGTACCTGCTTTTTCATACTTATGACCTCTTGTAGAGAAATCAGTTATCATGCTTGTTGTTTCGTCGCCCCAGTCAACAATAATATTATAATTTTCTTCTCCAGACTCAATGGGAAATTGGTATATCTCTCCTTTGCTATCCGTTCTTATCTTGAATGCAAAAATTTCTTCATTGATTTCAGTAGGAGTTGGTGTAATTTCCTGCGTGGGAGTTGGTGTTATTGTGGGATCCACGTTTTCAACCGGGAATTTGGTTATTTTCTTAAGCAAATACCTTTTTAACAGCGTTAAATCTGTCGAATTCACTTCACCGTCACCATCTAAGTCAGCTGCAACAACATCTTCGATAGTCATTTTCTTAAGCAGTACCCTCTTCATTATCGTTACATCGGTGGAGTCAACAGATCCGTCTGCATTTAAGTCACCATACAGTGTAGCGGCACCGGCAAACATCATGCTAAGAACAATTGTTGTAAGGGTTACTACTAATAATAATACATTCTTTCTCATATAAGCATCTCCCCCATCTATATTTATTAATGCTCTCGAAAACTCGTATTGCTTTCGAGGTCTCTATTTCAGGAGC
>DAOOJC010000213.1:0-4102 GCA_035384905.1 Acetivibrio sp.
TGGCGGTTCTGACATATTAAGAGGGGTGGAGGTACAAGAAATAGACATTAATGAAGAGGATTATACACCTTATATAAGTTATGGAAATTTTACTTGGTTTAATCCGTATGAAGTTCTAAAAGGAAGAAAATTTTCGTATGAGAATGACGGCTGGAATATAATAATAACAATTGATGATAAGCATAATATAGTTTATGTTGATATTTATAGCAGTTGAGATTTGCGAAAAGGATCAGTACGCACAAAGAATACCAAAAAATGTCTAATATCATTGCAGGTATGTTGTGGATATAGTAAAATATAATTATTGGATTATGCGGTCTTAGAAAGGACACATGGGATGAACTGGTTTAAAAGGACAGCATTAAAAGCTTTATCTTTTGGCACCAGAAACCTGAAAAGGTATTACAAAGTTCAACGCAAGCTGATAAATGTAATAAAGATTTTTATTAAATACAGATACAAGGTTGTAGACCGTAAAATAACTGTAGGTGACAGAAAAATCCCTGTGCGTTTTTTCTATCCCAAGAGGAATCCAACCTCCGGTGTTATGGTTTTCTTCCATGGAGGCGGGTGGGTGACCGGAAATGTTGATTCTTATACCCGTGTTTGTTCCAACATGGCAAATCAAACAAGGAATACTATTATTTCCGTTGATTATCGTTTGGCTCCGGAATATCCCTTTCCTGCAGGACTTGAGGACTGTTACAATGTAACGAGGGAGATATATAGAAATACCGATAGGTTGAATTGTAAAGCGGAAGATATCACATTGATAGGTGACAGTGCCGGGGGAAATCTGGCAGCTGCAGTTTCTTTGATGGCAAGGGACCGAGGCGAATTTTTACCGAAGAGACAGATTTTAATTTATCCGTCTACATATAATGACCACTCGGAAAATTCCCCATTTCCTTCAATAAAGGAAAATGGGACAGGTTTTTTGCTGACCACTAAAAAAATAAAGGATTATATGGATATGTATGCTCCGAATAAAGAAGACAGGCTAAACCCTTATCTTGCACCCCTTTTGGCACAGGACCTGTCGTCACAGCCGGATACCTTGATTATTACTGCAGAATATGATCCCCTGCGGGATGAGGGGGAGGCATATGGAATGAGGTTGAAGGAATTCGGAAACAATGTGAAGATGTATCGAATGAAAGATGCTGTCCATGGCTTCTTTTCGTTGCCATGGAAATCGGAATATGTTGTTAGAAGTTATGAGATTATAAATTGGTTTTTAAGCAGCTACAACGGTCAAAGTGAGGAATTGATATGAATAATCCTAAAAAAGTCGAATGGAGTAAGCTGGATAATGCCTCCAAATATTTTCCGGCAACATGTGATGAGAGGGACCCAAAGGTTTTCCGTATTGCGTGTGAGCTGTTTGAAGACGTTGAACCGGAAATTTTACAACAAGCTTTGGATATTACCATTGAACAATTTCCATCATATAAGTCCGTTTTAAGAAGAGGAATATTCTGGTATTATTATGAAAGCAGTGATATTCGCCCGACGGTTAAAAGGGAGGAAAAACCGGTTTGTGCTCCGATCTATAGAAAATACGAGAAAAATTTATTGTTTAGGGTTTTTTATAACAACAAAAGGATCAATATTGAAGTATTTCACGCACTTTCCGACGGAACAGGTGCCCTTTGGTTTATGATGACACTTTTATACCATTATTTGTTAATCAAACACAAGGATGCTTTTTTAGATAAGAAACCCGAATTGAACTATAATGCATCGATCAGTCAGAAAAAGGATGACAGCTTCAGCAGGTACTATCAAGGGAGACATTATAAAAAGCAGGCAAAAGTTAAAAAAGAGAAAAAGAATGCTAGAAAAGTATACCTTATTCGGGGGTCCAGACTTGAAGAAAATAGAATCAAAGTAATTGAAGGAACAATGTCTGCCAAAGCCGTCCTTGATGAAGCCCATAAATTTAACACTACATTAACCGTTTTTTTATCGGCATTATTGCTTCTTTCAATATATAAGGACATGCCTGTACGTAAGAGAGGGAACACATTGGTATTAGCGGTGCCTATAAATCTTCGGCAGTTTTTTGAATCTGAAACATCAAGCAATTTTTTCAGCATTATGAATATTCCTTATACTTTTGACGAAGGAAATACTGAGCTTAAGGATGTAATAGGTAAGCTTAACGAGAGCTTTCGTAAAGAATTAACGGAAGAAAGATTATATCAGCATCTTCATCGGTTAATGTCTTTTGAGAGGAATCCCTTTGCAAGGATTGCTCCTTTGCCTTTGAAAAACCTTTCTATTCGGGGCGTAAACGCAGTAGCGGACAGAGGTGTAACAACATCTATATCCAATCTGGGCAAAATTCATGTGCCTCCCGAGTTTGACAGCTATATCCGGCAGTTCAGTGTTGTTCCTAATGTTAGAAGGCCTCAGATGGCAATATGTACTTATGGAGACCGGTTGGTAATAAATTTTGCGTCACCATTTCGGGAAACCGAAATACAAAGGTTTTTCTTTGAATCCCTTGCAAATATGGGGATTAAAATTGAGATTGCTTCGAATTAGGAGTTGATAGAATGATATTTTGCAACCATTGCAAGGTTTATATACGGGACGGCAAAACAATATGCCCTCTGTGCGGAAATATTCTTTCGGATAATGACAACGATGTAAAAGGGGAGGAGATTTATCCCGACATACCCCTTACTTATAATAGGCATATGGTTATTCGTATTTTGGTGTTTATATCTATTGTTGCCATTGTGGTGAGCTATACTGTTTATAAAATGGTACCTGTTGATGTCAATTGGCCGGGACTGGTCTTGTTGGGCTTGGTCAGTATATGGCTTAGTCTCACTAATATTTTGCGTAAGAGACATAATATTACAAAGTCAATTATGTGGCAGGTAATCATTGTCTCAGTGCTTACTGTTTTTTGGGATTGGAGAATAGGGTGGAGGGGCTGGTCGTTGGATTATGCCATTCCGATTTTGTGCATAGCAGCGATGCTTGTTATGTATATAACGGCAAAAGTAATGAAACTCAGTGCGAGAGAATATATTTCATACTTTTTATTGGGAGGGTTATTCGGTATTGTTCCTATTCTGTTTATTTTGTTTGATCTTGTAAATATGAGCATTCCATCCGTTATCTCAGTGGCTGCCAGTATAGTATTTTTATCTGCCATAATCATATTTCACGGGGACAGTATTAAGGCCGAGCTGCAAAAAAGGATGCATATATGATATAAAGCATATAGATTAACTAAGCCCGTTCTTTAAAGCAAATACAGCAAGCTGAGTTCGTTTAGTTAATCCATATTTATTCATTAATTTTGATATTATACTCCTTACAGTACTCTCGCTAAGATAAGTCTTTGCGGCAATATCTTTGTTATCGGCACCTTCTATTGCAAGTATGCTCAGCACAGCAAATTCATTTTCATTTAGGTCTTGGAAAATATCTGGTTCCGATTTTTTTTCTTCCATTATATTTTTAAGGATTCCATCAAAAACGCTTTTTTCAAAAACTAAATTTCCATTGGCTGTATTTTTTATACTCATTATCATATCTTTAGCAGATGAATCCTTAGTTATGTATCCGCTTACACCAATCTTAACAGCATCAACCAGTTGAGAACTGTCAGGAAAGGAGGTAAGTATAAGTACTTTTATGTTTTTGTTGAGCTCTATAATCTTTTTTGTAGCGGTGATACCGTCATAATCTGGCATTACCATATCCATAAGAACTACATCTACTTTATATTTTTTGCATACTTCGAAAGCAAGTTTGCCGTTTTCAACACAGTCTACTACCTCTATTTCCGAGTCTTCTTCTATGTATTTTTTTATACAGTCTCTTATTAGTTCTTGATCATCTGCTATTACTACCTTGTAAGTTTTTCGCATTTCCATAGAGTGCACCCCCAAAATTAAGTCTGATATAGATAGTTTAATATGTAAAAAGTTATCAATATAAATAATCGGTTATCTATTAATGTTATTTTGTTAATATTATACAACATTTTTGATATTTAGCATATTGAATGAGTGACAAATATCGATGAATTATGAAAAAGTTTGAACAAATTTGTATACTTATTTTATACTTTTTA
>DAOOJC010000214.1:0-4101 GCA_035384905.1 Acetivibrio sp.
CAATGATTTAACCTTGCTCTCAAACATTTCATTTAGTACCTGCTTGTTTTCCTTTGAAGAAATATCAAAATTTCCTTCAATGCTTCTGATATTTTGCTCGATTTTGATTTTCACCTCAATAAAAGGCTCATTTTCAGATAAATTCACTCTAGTATTGGATTTGACATGCATAATCATGGATGAAATTTTCACCTGGTCATTGTATGCATTTTCTGCTGTCCTCTTAACATTTCCGGTGATATAATTATATCCCTTGCTCTCATCCTCATCCAACCAGCCTACAAGTTTATCTTTATTAAAAGCACACATATTAGATAATTCCAGTAAATTATATTCATCAGTCAGTTTCAAGATTTCTGTGGAATTGGCATTAATTTTATTTTTTCTGTCAATTTTTATACCAGTAAGCACGGGATTTTTCCCCTCTGCCATAATGGAGTTAACCAGTTCTATGACTCTTATAGATTTTATGGACGCCCATTCATCTTCAGACATCTTAAGTGAATTATACATATCGACTCCGGGAACCATTTCTATAGGAGTCAATATGCCTAAAATTTCTTTGGCGGTTGCATTTCTGGCCACCGCAAAATAATAATCGGTACGGAATTCATGATTGCGTGCAAAGTAATCCAGTATATTCTCTATACCCTCTTTTGCAACATCCTCGCCAAATACCACCAACCTCAAATGTGTGTTGTTTATCTTCCTTGATAATTTCATCATAAGCCTTCCGTTTACCTCTGCCATGCTGCTTACCTCTACTGAATATACAACAATCGGTGACTCCGTCATCTCTCTATCGGAAGCTATAGTACTGGGATTTAAAATCTGCTTTGTAACCAAATATCCGTTTTCTGTTTTGTCAATACCGATACATACGGTAATTCCAAGGGTATTTACCTCGTGGCTGCTCCAGCATCCTGAAAATAATAGGGATTGTAAAACTATTATAATAAAAAAAAGCCTATTAAGTTTCATATGCTACCTCAATTCCTGCTTTTTTTTTGACCTGAACTCACAGGGTTGCTTTCGCCGCTTCTTGCCTCATCAGTTCCACTGATACCGATGGGTCTGTATTTCATTTTCCATAATGGGAACCTGAAAAGGGTATCCGTAATTGTGCCCTTTACCTTCGGTGCCACCGGTGTCAGATACGGAACTGTTACGGATTTTATTTTACAAAGATGAAGCACCAAAACAATAAGCCCTATCAATATTCCATACAGTCCGAACATACCGGCCATCAGCATTAAAAAAAACCTTACCAGCCTTATAGCATTGGACATTTCATAATTGGGTATGGCAAAGCTCGATATGGCAGTAATGGAAACAACAATAACCATAAACGCAGATATAACACCGGCTTCCACCGCCGCCTGCCCCAGTACCAAAGCTCCTACTATGGAAACCGCAGACCCAATGGCCCTGGGCATTCTTATTCCGGCTTCCCTTAATATTTCAAAGGTTATTTCCATGATCAAGGCCTCCAATAAAACCGGAAAAGGAACTCCTTCCCGCTGTGCCGCTAAGCTGATGAGCAATGGAGTGGGAATAATTTCCTGATGGAATAAGGTTACTGCTATATAGACTGCCGGTACCAAAAGCGTAAGAAAAAAGGCAAGCATCCTTAATAAACGCATCATGGAAGATATAATGTAGTGATGGTAATAATCCTCACTGGATTGGAGAAATTCTATCATTAGGGCAGGGGCAGTCAATACATACGGAGTACCGTCCACCAGAATTGCCACCTTTCCCTCAAGTAAAGCCGCTGTAACCGAATCAGGCTTCTCGGAGCTTAAAAAAGTCGGGAAAATAGAGTAACGGTCATCTTTTATCAATTCCTCAATATATCCGCTTTCCAGTACGCCGTCAATCTCTATTTTATTGAGCCTTGTCCTTAATTCCTGAACTATATCATCCCTGGCTATTTTGTGAAGGTACATCAAACCAACTGTTGTTTTGGTTATACTGCCCACATTCAAATATTCCACTTTTAAATCTTTGGATTTTATTCTTTTTCTAATAAGCAGAATGTTACTGTTTATCTTTTCTGTAAAACCGTCTTTAGGGCCTTTGATTACAGTTTGAGAAGAAGCCTCATCCACTGACCTGCCTTCATTGGAACTTGCATCTACCGCAAGATACCTTTCACAACCGTCAATTAAAAACACGGTACTCCCGGACAACAAATCTAAACAAAGAGTCTCGTAATCCAAACCTTCTTTGCCCTCGCTTATTCCGGAAAAATAGTTCATTAACTCATCAACATTTATGTCGGATTCACCATTGATGCATTCGCATTTCAGTTTATTCAGCGCTACTGACAATCCGTTTATAGTATTTCTGTCCACCAAGCTTTTTATATATATATTGGCACAAACCAAGCCGCTGACGTTACCAAGCTTAAAGCGATGTATTACAAGATCGCTGTCATCGGCAAAATCATTCTTTAACCTGTCAATATTGTCATTTATATCTTTACTTATATCAGAATTGGCTTGCTTTGTTCTTTTACCCTTTGTAGTCGTATTACTAAAAAACTTCATTTAATTACACTATCTCCCCGCTGCTACCCTATATTTTCATATAGTATTTTTTCCAATGCCGTCAAATATATTCTAAGAGCTTATTAATTTCTGCAATAAACAGCGGAGGATACTCATTTTGTTCATTTGAGTCAAAGATAAGGCTTTGGGCATCAATTAAATCTATCTCTTCCACTGTACCAGCCTTGTTCATCGCCCAAACCAACTGTTTCATAAAACTGTTCTGTTCGTCGATTTCCTCTCCTTCTCCAACCTCCTGTCTCTCTCCAATCAAAGCCAAATATTTTTTAGCCCGGGTGGCAGCCACATAAAACAACCTCCTGGATTCCTCCGATTCCTTAAGAAGCCTTTGATCATACAGCTTCCCATACTCAGGATTCGCATTTTCGTCAAATTCGCAGTTTCCATCAAGCCCCATGGCTACAACGCCCTTTTTTTCATCCGGGAAGAAAAGAGGCTTGTCCCTTTTTGTTTGGGTGCTAAGCGGTCTGTCCATGTCTGGAAGCAATACCGCCTCAAACTCAAGGCCCTTGGAAGCATGGATTGTCAATATTTTTACCGCATCGCTGTCTTCATTGTCAAGGAAAGCCTCACTGCTAAGCCCCGAGTGCTCTTTTAAAGTCTCAATATAAGAAAGCAGTTCCCTTGCACTGTACAATCCTTTTTTATCAAACTCTTCAACAATCCTTACGAGCTTTTCCATATTCCTGAGCTTCTTTTCCCCCTGGGGCAATGCTGTAAGTATCTCGTCATAGGCAGTTGCCTCAATGATTTTATTCATCAGTTCCAGGCTGTTTAACAGTCCTTCCATGGGAAGAAGACTGTCGAACACAGCTACGGCTCTCTCCACCAGCCACCGGTCTTCTTTTGAAACGGCCGTTGCAAATTCTCTCATCAACTCTCTAATGCCTCTTATTTCCTGCTGCCTTATAAATAGAGAAAGTAAAAGCAAAAGGTCATCGGAGAACCCGAATATCGGCGAACGCAGCACTGTAAACAATGCAAGCCTGTCATCGGGATCAAACACCAGTTTATACAGCGATAGAATGTCCCCTACTTCCTGCCGGTCCCAAAAACCGATCCCCCCTATCACACAATAAGGAATACCGTTTTCTGTCAGGGAATTCTCTATCTCCGGGAGGGATGTTCTGCTCCTCAAAAGGATTGCCATATCCCTGTACCCTAATCCTTCGGCGGTCAGCTTTCGGATGACACCGGAAATGACATCCCCCTGGTAATCCTTCTTACCCGAAGCTATGGTGCTCTCGTACTCAGCCTCCAATACATCCTTTAACTCTTGTGCCATGTCTTCCGACAGCAGCAGATCCTTAGCCATTTCCCACCTTGTTTTGGGCTTGTTCTTTTTAGGCAAATCCTTTTCCCAGGTAATTAGCATAACCCTTCCGGCCTCCGAATCCTCCTTGGGGCACCTTAGCTCTTCATAGGGGATTAAAAGCCGGCTGAATATGCTGTTTACCACAGTAATAATATTTTTAGTGCTTCTATAGCAGTTGTTCAAATACTCCACCTTTCCCCCATGGGAAATTTC
>DAOOJC010000215.1:0-4082 GCA_035384905.1 Acetivibrio sp.
ATAATATATTAAAAGCAAAAATGGAGATTTTAGAGGGCTTAAATGAAAAAGGTCTGGTTATACTTAATGGTGATGACAGTTTGTTATTTGGCTTAAAGGGCCTGTTAAATTATAGAACTGTTTTTTACGGACTGGAAGAAGGAATGGATTATCAGGGATATAATGTAGTGTCTTTGGGAGAACATGGTTCAACCTTTGATATTAATATCGGAAACAGGGAGTACAGCGTTAAAATTCCTGTGCCGGGACTACATAATATATACAATGCCTTGGCGGGAATTGCGGCAGGGATTGAGCTGGGCATACCGCCGGAGGAGATAATTAAAGGCATTGAGGAGTTTGTGCCGGGTAAAATGAGGCTCAACATAATTAACCATAACGGCTTGAAAATAATAAATGATGTCTACAATGCAAGTCCTCAGTCCATGGAGGCGGCTATAAACGTATTGAAGGACATATCGGCAGGCAACAGAACCGTTGCTGTTTTGGGCGATATGTTAGAGCTCGGGGAGATATCAGAAAAAGCACATTTTGACGTCGGAAAATATGCCGTATCCAACGGAATAAACTATGTTGCAGCAGTGGGAGAATATCGGGACAATACTGCCGGCGGTGCTATTGATGCGGGAGCAAAAAAGGATAATGTTTTTGTGTTTAATAATAATAATGAAGCAGCAAGTTTTCTTAAATACTTTTTAAAGCCGGGTGACGTGCTGCTTGTAAAGGGCTCAAGAGGTATGAAAATGGAGGAGATAGTTAACATGTTGACAGGCTGATTATTAAGGTGTAAATTTAATTAATGGGCTTGGAAATAGAAAAAGAACTATGTATTTATTTAGCATTTATGGGGGAGATTAAACTTGGAATTGCCGTTTGATATTTCAACACATGTTTTAATATTTATATTAAGTTTTGCTTGCGTGCTGGTTTTAGGACCTGTACTTATTCCCCTTCTGGCACGGCTTAAGTTTGGCCAGACGGTAAGAGACGACGGTCCGAAATCACACTATAAGAAGATGGGGACGCCTACTATGGGAGGAGTGATTTTCCTTATCCCAATAGCAGTTATTTCGGCATTTTATGCAAGATATGATACTAGGATTCTGCCCCTTCTTTTTGTAACTCTCGGATTTGGGCTGATAGGATTTATAGATGATTTTATTAAAGTAGTCAAGAAGAGAAAAGACGGATTGTACTGGAATCAAAAGATGTTCGGACTTCTTGTCATTGCGGTTACATTTGCAGTCTATGTATCGCGGACTCAGTCTTCGGACATAATAATTCCGTTCTTAGGGATGGAGAATACCCTTTCTCTGGGGTGGTTGTTTATACCCTTTATAATAGTTGTATTAATCGGTTCAACAAATGCGGTAAATATAACTGACGGTCTTGACGGGCTGGCGGCCGGTGTGACATTGATTGTAACGGTCTTTTTTACCATAGTTTCCATGACCAGAGGAGAGTGGGACTTTGTAAAAATATTCTGTTCCATAGTTTCGGGAGGGTGTCTTGGTTTCTTAGCTTTTAACTCCCATCCCGCAAAGGTGTTTATGGGTGATACGGGATCGCTGGCATTGGGAGGGGCTGTCGGTGCCATTGCAATAATGATGAAAATGCCTTTAATACTTATAATTGCTGGCGGTATTTATGTAATAGAAGCTTTATCGGTTATGATACAGGTATTGTGGTTTAAGGCAACAGGAAGCAGGGTGTTTAAGATGGCACCTATTCACCATCATTTTGAGCTTTCCGGATGGAAGGAAGTCAAGGTGGTTGCAGTCTTTTGGACAATATCTGTGCTCTTTTGTGTAATTGGTTTCCTTGCGATAAGGCTAAGGTTTTATTAAAACTGCAAAACATTAAACACTAATTTTAAATGTGATGGAATAAACAGCTAAGCAGGATAATATTGATGTAAAGTATTGAATTTATTACTTCTAAGGCGAAAGCTTTGAGGGGGAAAAGGATGAAATCAAAATCAACAAAACCGTTTGATTTTTTAATATTTATGACCGTTATGATACTTCTTGCTTTGGGAAGTGTAATGGTGTTCAGTTCAGGTGCACCCAGTGCGTACAACTACATGGGTGGGGATACGTATCATTTTTTAAAGAAGCAGTTGGTTTTTGTTCCAGTGGGGATTTTTGCCATGTTCGTTATGATGAATTTCGATTACAGAAAGCTTGGCAAATTGTCACCTATTATCATGCTGGTCAATTTGGCTTTGCTTTCAGTAGTATGGATTGACGGAATAGGTGCTACCCGTAACAATGCAACCAGGTGGTTTAGTTTTCAAGGATTTGATTTTCAGCCGTCGGAGTTATCAAAGCTGGCAATAATATTATTCTTTTCCTACAGCCTTTCGAAGAGAAAGGATACTCTAAAGTATTTTTTCAAAGGTCTGGTTCCATATCTGATTATAATAGCGATTCATGCGTTTCTATTACTTTTGCAGCCTCATATGAGTGCAATGATTATAATAGGTATGGTATCTTGCATAATTTTGTTTTGTGCCGGGGCTAGAATAAAACACTTTATGATAATGGGTATACCTGCTGTTGCTGCAGGTGTGTGTTTGGTTATTTTTTCAGATTACAGAAGGGATAGGATTATAGCTTTTCTAGATCCGTGGAAGTATCCGAGTAATGAGGGATATCAAGCGATACAATCCCTTTATGCCATAGGTTCCGGCGGGCTTTTCGGAAGAGGACTCGGCAATAGCCTTCAAAAGTTCCTCTATATTCCTGAGCCGTATAATGATTTTATATTGGCGATACTGGCAGAAGAGCTTGGATTTATCGGGGTTGCAACGGTGCTTATACTGTTTCTGATCTTTATATGGCGTGGGGTAAAGGTGGCCATGAATGCACCGGATGCCTTTGGAACCCTGGTGGCAACAGGCATAACCTCATTGATTGCCGTTCAGGTTGTAATCAATGTTGCGGTTGTTACATCTTCCATGCCGGTAACCGGAATGCCCCTTCCGTTTTTCAGCTATGGGGGTTCTTCCTTGGTTTTCCTTTTGACCAATGTAGGTATACTATTAAATATATCAAAGCATGCTAAATATGAGAGAATCTGAGGTGAATGGATTTTGAAGGTACTTATCAGCGGGGGCGGCACAGCAGGCCACATTAATCCGGGACTTGCAATCGCAAAATACATAATGAAAATGGAGCCGGATTCAAAAATATTGTTTGTGGGTACTCAAAAGGGATTGGAGAGCAAACTGGTTCCGAGAGAGAATTTCGATATAGAAATGATAAAGGTAAGGGGATTTCAAAGAAAGCTTTCTTTTGATACTTTGGTTGCGGTAAAGGAGTTGTTTCAGGGGCTTTTTGAGGCAAGAAAGGTTATTCGTGATTTCAAGCCCGATGTGGTTATAGGTACGGGGGGATATGTGTGCGGTCCGGTGGTGTTTAACGCTTCAAGGATGAAAATACCCACTCTTGTCCATGAACAGAATGCTTTTCCCGGGGTGACCAATAAAATTCTTTCAAAGTTTGTTGACAGGGTTGCAATTAGCTTCAAGGAATCAACAAAGTATTTTAAGGGAAGAAAAAATGTGTTTTTTACGGGAAATCCGATAAGAAGTGAGATGCTTGAAGTCAGTAGGGAAGCAGCCCGTAATAAGCTCGGTATACCCAAAAGCGAATCTCTTGTGGTGATATTCGCAGGGAGCAGGGGAGCAGAGAACGTAAACAGCACCGTTTCAGAGATGATTAAAAAGTACGGAACGGATTTCGGTTTTCATTTGATATATGCAACGGGAGAAGCCCAGTACAGTGGGATTAAAGAGAGAATTGGCGATATAAAGTCAAAGAACGTTCAGGTTTTACCGTACATATATGATATGGCAAATACCATGGCTGCAGCGGATTTGGTGGTGTGCAGGGCTGGGGCAATTACAATAAGCGAGTTGACTGCATTGGGGATTTCTTCTGTAATGATTCCTTCGCCGTATGTTACGGCAAACCATCAGGAGTATAATGCAAAGGCATTGGAACAACAGGGAGCGGCAGTGGTTATTCTGGAGAAGAATTTAAGCTGTGATATTTTATATAATCAGATCAATACACTTT
>DAOOJC010000216.1:0-4078 GCA_035384905.1 Acetivibrio sp.
AGGAGTAGCCGGGCAGCTTCCACCACAGGATCGGTATGGAAACGTTTTTGCATAATGTTGCCATTTAAATAATTATTTAAAGACAAAATGCTCATACCCTGGTGGTGTGCCATGTAGCTTTTGACATTACCCTTCTTTTCACCTATCGGAACCCTCTCGGGTGTATAGTCTATAGCTTCATACAGTCCGTAATGTCCCCCGGCACCTTCTGCAACAAGTCTTCTTATGTTGTCCATCACACCTTCCGGGTCTACCGGTAAAGCAAGAAGGGTTGCATAAGGAGCAACCACCATATCCTCAATAAGCCCTCTCTTTAGACCAAGCCATGGCACTCCGCACGCTTTATATTGATAATCCAGGTTTATGTCGAATGCGTAAAATCCGGATTCGGACGTTCCCCAGGGCACATTTCTTTGCCTTCCGTACTTCTTCTGACCCATCACCACAAAGGAGTATGTCTCGTCAAGAAGAGTATTTCTGTTGCTTTTCATGATAAGCAAAGGCATAAGGTATTCAAACATGGTTCCACTCCATGAAACCATTCCCTTGTAACGGTCAAGCTGTGTAAGGGTCCTCCCGAGCTTGAACCAGTGCTCCGGCTCCACCTCTCCTCTCGCTATGGCTATATAACTGGTCTGCCTTGCCTCAGAAGCCAATAAATCATAATATGAGTCTGTAAGAGTATTTTCCTCAATATTGTATCCAATGGAAAAAAGTTGCCTTTTTCTGTCATACAAATGGATAAACTCTGTTCCGTCGGATAGTTTTGTTATTCTCTCGATTAAACGATTGAACCTTTCAATTAGCCTTTCTGAATTATCTATTGCGGTTTCAAGGTTTTTCTTCAGTTCATCAAACCAATTCACCGTTAAATCCGAATTCCGTTCGCTTTTAGCTGTTTTCTTCAGCCTGTCGATTTTCTTAACCGCATCCCTGTATGCTTCAGGCATTTCTATCAGTGGAATATCTGCATCAAGCTTTTCCCTAATACCTTCAAACAATTTTTTTGTCTCCGGCTGTCCGATAATCTTTTCAAATCCATCCGGCAAGTCGTTGAGCATGTTTGCCCAAGGCATATAAGTGTATATCTCCATTCTGAGCATATCTATCATATTGTCGACTTTTAATTTCCATACATCCTTGGAACTGCCTGAGCTTTTATTGTTCTCGACAAGTTCCGACAATGCTTTTGCCCACAGCACTGCATCCCCATGGCTTTTACCGTCGGCATCGGTAAAGCATTGGTCCAGGCAAGCGGTATCGCTGTAAGATTCATCCTTCTCCCGGTTAATAAAGCTAACGGTATCCCTTATCCCTTTTACATAGCTCTTGTCGATAAGCGGTTTTTTGAGGTATTCCAACAACCCTTCCTTTAACGTTATGAGATAACAGACAAAATTTCCGCTGTCCACGGTAGATATATACCTCGGTCTCAAAGTTTCCAAAGTATTGGTGGTATACCAATTATAAAGGTGTCCGTTCCATTTCTCCATCCTGTCAATGGTGTCCATGGTTCTCGACACAATGTCGCAAAGTTCAATAGTACCTATATACCCCAGGTCTCTTGCCGTTAATGCCGCAAGCATACCCAATCCGATATTGGTGGGAGAAGTCCTGTAAGCTACACCATTGGGAGGGTCCTCCTGAAAGTTGTCCGGAGCAAGGTAATTGTTTCTCTTATTCATAAACTCTTCAAAATATCTCCAGGTCTTTCTCGCAATTCTCCTGAGCTCCAGCTCCTCCTTCTCACTTAAGGTCTTCATCTTATGAACACTCTCTTTGCTGACCCAATAAGCTATAAAGGGCGATAAAGTCCAGACCGCAAGCAATGAAACAGCCAACACCAGACAATCGGGTCTAAGCCAGACGGATAGTCCGACAATTACCAGAGACTGAAACACCGCCGTCTTCATTTTTATTATATATCCCTTCAGTGAATTCTTAAGGGACTTTTCAGTGTCTAAAGCCGTTACCCACTCCAGCATATTCTTTTTAGTAATTAGAACCCTATAAAGAGTCACAACAATTGCATTTACCATAAGGTATGCATTATATGGGAGGAGAATAAACTGCAATGTCATCTGCAGGAAAGATGCTCTAAGCCCGCTGATTACCGGTGCATATTTCCTCAAGGTTATAGTCCCGAAGCGTTTATTAGCAACATGATCTATGCATCCCGTAACAAACGGAAAGTACATGCATAGAAGTACGGATAAAAACCAAAAAACAGGACTTCCGGGCAAAACGCCAAACCCTAAAAACATAAGCAACATTAAAGAAGGTGCCACCATACTCCTTCTCAAGTTGTCTATTATCTTCCATTTAGTCAATAAAGACAAAGGGTTTTTTATGACACTTCCCGATTTGTCTTTTATACGTCCCTTTAGCCATGGCAAAAGCTGCCAGTCTCCTCTTACCCACCGGTGATGCCTCATAGCATGGGAATTGACCTTTGAAGGGTACCCGTCAACCAATTGCACATCTGTTACCAGTCCGGTTCTGACATAAGAGCCTTCTAAAAGGTCATGGCTCAATACGGTGTTGTCAGGTATGGCATTATTCAAAAGCTCTTGGAACACTTCAAGGTCATATATACCTTTTCCGGTAAAAATACCTTCACCGAACAAATCCTGATAAATATCGGAAATAGCACTGGCATAGGGATCTATACCTTCTTCTCCGGCAAAAATTCTCGAAAATAGGGATTTGTTCGTACTTTCTATATCAAACTCAATCCTTGGCTGCAAAAGCCCATATCCTTCCACCACAACTCCCCGGGCCTTATTAATAACAGGCCGGTTTAAAGGATGTGCCATCGTTCCGATCAGCCTTTTGGCTGCACCCAAAGGCAATATGGTATCGGCATCAATTGTAATTACATACTTTACCTTCGGAAGCTTCGGCAGCTCTTCCGACATTATCGAGTAGCTCGTAGATTTCGAACCCAAAAGTACTTCATTAAACTCCAGCAACGCACCCCTTTTTCTCTCCCATCCCATCCATTTGTTTTGCCTGTCGTTAAACTGCCTGTGTCTATGGAAAAAATAGAATACTTTTCTATCCCCGGAGCCGTACTTTTTATTAAGCTCGGAAATTCTGTTTAATGCAGTCTCAATTATCTTATTATCTTGAGGCATTTCTTTTTTAGGTGCATCCTTATAATCACCCGCAATGGAAAAATACAGATTCTTGTCTTTATTTGCCAAATAATATACCTCAAGGTTGTCAATAAGCTCCAGAGCCCTTTTCTCATCAGGCAGCAGGGCTGGTATAACGACCATTGCGGCATAATCCTCAGGAATATCACCCTTTATTTCGATCTTGGGCAGAAAAGATGGTTTTAAAGCACGGCTGATTATCCAGTTAACAGCATTGACAGCAATATCCGTTGCAGGAATAATTACCGTCAACCCGGAAATAACTGCTAACAGCCACCGGTACTTTGATGAATTATTCAACGAATAATAAACAACTCCGGCTATAAGCACCAGGATAATAAATCCAATAGAAACCATGTATAAAATGCCGGGACGGGACAATATTCTTTGTGCTATTCTTCCTATAAGCTTCTTTTCATACCCTATTTCTTTTTCCAGGTCTTTTATACCTTTTCCCACAAGGTAATAGCCCACATGACTGAAACGTACATTATCCTCTTTTTGCTGCTGTGATGCTCTTTGTGCAAGTTCAACAGCCTTTTTGGCAACATGGGTTTCAGAGACACTGAACTTCACCGCCAGCTCTTCAACGCTTTTTCTGTAATAATCTCTCGTAGCAAGATCCAATAAAGGATAAGAACCGTCAGGATCCTCACGCAATAATTTATCAACAACGTTAAGTCTCTCAAATATATCCACCCAGTTGGTGGCAGATATAAACTTAAGACTCATAATACAATTGCCGATAGATGCCTTTCTCACGGTCTGCTCATTATGCTCCTTGTGAGTGATTTGATCGACTGTTGTACCGCTTTCCCCCAGTCTTTCATCGATATAGTCAAGGACGTGGGAATAAGCTTTTCCCATCTTTCTAAACCTGTAAGCCAGATGTTCAATAAACGCCGGACTCACCTGGTATT
>DAOOJC010000217.1:0-4048 GCA_035384905.1 Acetivibrio sp.
TAAGGAGGGTAGGATATGAGATATTTGACGATAGCCCTTTCAAAGGGAAGGCTTACCGATATGTCGGTGGAACTGTTTGAGGCCATAGGGATTGATTGCACGGAGCTTAAGAATTCATCCCGGAAACTTATTTTAAGTGATGAAAAAAATAAAATCAAATTCTTTCTGGCAAAACCCAGCGATGTCCCCACATACGTGGAATATGGGGCTGCGGATATAGGTATTGTGGGTAAAGATACACTTTTAGAGGAAGGCAGGCATCTTTACGAGGTTCTAAACCTTGGATTTGCTGCCTGCAGGATGGTTGTTGCGGGACCGGCGGAACTAATGGGGAAGCTTGACCAACTTACCAATAAAAGAGTGGCAACGAAATATCCGAGGATTGCGAGGGAGTACTTTGAACATAAACGCAAGGAATCCATTGAGGTCATCAAGCTCAATGGCTCCATTGAGCTGGCACCTTTGGTGGGACTTTCCGAGGTGATAGTCGACCTGGTGGAGAGCGGCAGAACATTAAAGGAAAACGGCCTTGTTGTCCTGGATACCATAGCGGATATAAGTGCAAGAATGGTTGTAAACAGGGTTAGTATGAAGATGGAGAGTGAGCGTATAAACTCCATAATTGAAAAACTGAGAAAAGAGTTGGAAAAGAGGTGTGAGGATTGATAAAGGTTATAGATTTGAGAAACGGGAAGGACAGCGTATTATTCGAAACCCTCGCATCAAGAAGTCAGATGGAGCATGGTGATGTATTAAGACGTGTGGAGGATATAGTAAACAATGTAAGGCAGAATAAAGATAAAGCAGTATTGGAATACACTGCTATGTTTGATAAGGCAGAGCTTTCTTCTGATACCCTAAAGGTTACAGAAGACGAAATAAAGGAAGCCTACACAAAAGTTGATTCAAGACTGGTGGAAGTAATTAAGAAATCCAGGGACAGTATAAAAAGCTTTCATGAAAAGCAGAAGGAAAAGTCATGGTTTGTTTCCGAAGAGGATGGAGTAATCTTAGGGCAGATGTATACGCCTTTGGAGATAGTAGGTGTTTATGTGCCCGGAGGAACGGCGGCTTATCCTTCATCGGTTCTTATGAATATAATGCCCGCAAAGGTAGCTGGAGTTAAAAAGATAGTAATGACAACACCTCCGGGAAAGGACGGAAAGGTGAACCCTGCCATACTGGTGGCTGCCAATGAAGCCGGTGCCGATGAAATATACAAAGTGGGCGGGGCCCAGGCTGTAGCTGCACTGGCTTTCGGTACCGAAACAATACCCAAAGTCGATAAGATTGCAGGACCGGGTAATATATATGTGGCAATGGCAAAACGGACGGTATACGGTTACTGTGACATTGATATGATTGCAGGTCCCAGTGAAATTATGGTGGTTGCCGATGAAACTGCAAACCCAAGGTTTGTGGCGGCAGATCTTCTGTCCCAGGCCGAGCATGATGTGCTGGCTTCGTCCATATTGGTCACCACGTCGGAAAGGGTTGCAAAAGAGGTGGAAAAAGAGCTGGGAATTCAGCTAGAGGCTTTGGACAGAAAAGAGATAGCCCGAAAGTCTATTGAGGATTATGGTGCTATTGTTATTGTAGACAGCATTAAAGATGCTGCGGAGGTAGTAAACCGAATTGCTCCCGAGCATCTGGAACTCTGCATGGAAGAACCCTTTGGTGCCTTGGGCGGTATAAGGAATGCGGGGGCAATATTTTTAGGGAGTTATTCCTCAGAGCCTTTGGGGGATTATTTTGCAGGACCGAATCATGTGCTTCCCACCAGCGGTACAGCAAGGTTTTTCTCTCCCTTGAACTTATCGGACTTTATGAAGAAGAGCAGCATTATCTCCTATACAAAGGAAGCACTCCGTAAGGTTAAGGACGATGTAATATTGTTTGCCGAGTCGGAAGGACTGGGTGCACATGCAAACGCCATCAGGGTGAGGTTTGAGAAGGAGTAGAGATGAAAGCCAAGAGAATTTGGTACAGATGAGAGAAGGTGCATGTAAAATGATAAACGATTTGGTGAGGCCGGAGCTTCGAAAGCTTACTCCGTATGTTTCCCATGAGGTACCCTTCAGGGTGAAGCTTGATGCCAACGAAAGCCCCTTTGAACTTCCGCAAAAAATAAGGGAGAAGCTGGCCGATTATTTTGTGAAGGGGCCAGGCTTGAATTTATATCCCGACAATGAATCGGTTAGCCTGAGGAGGGCACTTGCAGATTACTGGAGTGTTGACCATGACGGCATTGTAGTGGGAACCGGATCCAACCAGCTTATCCAAATGATAATAACGGTGTTTGTCGGAAAAGGTGACAGGGTGGTTATTCCCTGTCCCACGTTTTCGATGTATAAGATAAATACCATAATAGCCGGAGGTATACCGGTGGAGGTTCCTCTTTTGAAGGAGAAGGATTTTGCCCTTGATGCGGATGCTTTTATAGACACCGTAAACAAACAAGGGGCAAAGGTGGCGTTTTTGTGTAATCCCAACAACCCTACGGGCGGATTGATTTCTATAGAGGATATTGAAAAAGTTGCAGCAAAGTGCACCGGGACAATCGTTGTTGTTGATGAGGCCTATGCCGAGTTTTGCGAACAAAGTGCAATACCCTTAATTGAAAAGTACGAAAACCTTGTGGCGCTTAGAACCTTTTCCAAGGCTTACCTTCTTGCGGGAGCAAGGTGTGGCTATTCAATAAGCAATATTGCTGTTTCAAAGGAGATAAATAAGATCCGTCCTACATTCAACTTAAGCTCACTGACCCAGCTTATTGCAAAGATGGTCTTTGATGAGCGTGAAGAAGTTGAAAAGATGATTGGGTATTTGAAGGACCAGAGAGAATACCTTTTTGAGGAGCTTAAAAAGTTTAAGAATGTATATGTTTATCCGTCATGGGCAAATTACATACTGATAAGGGTTCAAGAGGCAAAAGAAATCAGCTGTAAGCTTTATGAAAAGGGAGTGTTGATAAGAAGCTTTTCCGATGATTCCGCACTTTCCGACTGTATCAGGGTAAGTGTGGGCACAAAAGAGCAGAATGATATCTTTCTTGAGGAACTTAGAAGTGTTATGAAATATTAAAATGAAAGAAATCTTTTGCAAAGGGAAATTATTCTTTGGACTCAAGTGTTATAGTAGGACATTAATTTTTATAAACTTATTGTTGCGATTTTCTATAGAAATGGTAGAATAAAAATAGTTTACGTGTAGATTAAAGGGTAAGGATCATTACATACTTCGGAGGCATTTGGATGAATAGAAAGTATGAAACAAGCAGGAAAACCAGTGAAACCGATATAAGCCTCAGCATGAATATTGACGGCACGGGAAAAGGTGATATTAGCACCGGAGTGGGCTTTTTTGACCATATGCTCAATCTGTTCGCCAAACACGGTCTCTTTGACCTTAAGATCAGGGCAAAGGGAGACTTGGATGTGGATGCCCATCATACTGTTGAGGATGTCGGAATTGTATTGGGACAGGCTATAAAAGAGGCATTGGGAGAGAAAAAATCCATAAAAAGATACGGTTCTTCCTTTGTCCCCATGGACGAAGCCTTGGTACTGGCAGCCCTTGACCTGAGCGGCAGACCATATCTGGTGTTTGACGGAAAACTGGAAAATGAAAAACTTGGCAATATGGACACCGAGCTTGTGGAGGAGTTCTTCAGGGCAGTAGCCTTTAATGCCGGTATAAACCTGCATATAAAAGTTTTTTACGGCAGCAATACCCACCATATTATTGAGGCTATGTTCAAGGCTTTTGGCAGAGCCCTTGATGAAGCATCGGGGATGGACAATAGAATTGAAGGTGTTATGTCCACTAAGGGAATGCTTTAAGATGGAATATTACTACACACGTATTCAATAGAAATCTATGTAAAAGAGGTGCTGAGTAATGTTAATTGGAGATACTAATTTTATAAATCTTCCTTTACATATTAGAGGTAAGGTTAGAAATGTATATGATTTGGGAGATAAACTGTTGATTGTTGTTACCGACAGAATATCTGCCTTTGATGTGGTGTTTCCAAACCTTATACCCA
>DAOOJC010000218.1:0-4026 GCA_035384905.1 Acetivibrio sp.
CCTATATTGATGACATAAAGGCATTTGAAAACAATCCGGACTGGCCCATTTACAAAAAGCAACATATAAAACGGGCCTTGAAAGAATATAACAACCTCTACAAAGAAGTACAAAACGATAGAATGGATCCGGATTTCCTTCACGAAAACATCACAAGCTTTGTTTATATGCTGCAGTAATGTTTTGATAACTTCATAATTACTGTGAAATATTTTTATCAATGCATATTGCATTTTAATGTGTTGTGGAGGATTTGGCCATTTACTTCATAAAATTCCTCCAAAAATAAAACCCAGGGACACTTAACCCCTGAGTTTTTTAGCCTTTCATACACTATGCATTATCATAGTTTTCTCAAATATTTAATCGATTAAACCTCTACGAACTTATCGAGCCGTCAAGACTTTTAAATTTTTACGTAAGTAATTTGAGAACACTCTAATGGTACATTTTATTAAGGCTTTGGAGAACTGCATTTTTTAAGGCTTCTGCCGCATTCTGCCTGTAAGTATCTGTTTTTAACTTAGATAGCTCAGCAGAATTGCTCATATAACCTATCTCTGCAATTACTGCAGGCATGTTCGAAGTGCGTAACACCGCCAGATTCGGCCTTTCAATTACTCCCATATCCTTTGTTCCCAGTTCCTTATTCAAGTTCATCTGAACTATTTTGGCAAATTCATAGGAAGAGAGATTTCCCTTTGATTTCTGACTGCCGGGATAATATAGTGTCAAAGTGCCCGATGCTTTGCTTTGACCTGCATTGTTATGGATGCTGACCAGAAGATCAGCACCGACATTGTTGGCAAGTCCTGATCTTGAATACAAACTTACCGTTGAATCTTTATCTCTTGTCATGTATGTTTGTATTCCTTCCTTTTTGAGCAGAGCATTTAATCTTTTTGCAATGTCAAGATTCAGGTCTTTCTCCTTTACACCACCATACACAGCACCTGATTGGCTGCCACCGTGTCCGGCATCAATAACAACCTTATAAACTCTGTCAGAACCTAATCCACCACCTCTTACCGGCAACTCTGCTGCATATCCGATATAAGCCATTCTGTTTTTTCCATCCCATCCGACAGAAGAATCGAAATTCTCGGCAACAAACCTTATGGGAACCATGACAGTCCCATCGACAAGCACTGCCGGTGCTTCCATATTCTTCACAGTCCCGTTCACATAAGCAGATTTGCCTCCCATACTCATGGTAATGTAATTATTTCCCTTTACCATTTTTACAACTTCATGTTCAGGATACCAATCTGTCCTGACACCTATCATTTCAAAAGTGGATCTTGCCGGAACAAGTATTCTTCCATCAATGGTAATCGGCTGCCTTTCCGGATTTATAATCGTACCCTCCACAGCTATTATTGCATCCGATGGTATACTCCAATATCCTGAATAACTATTGCCCGATGCAAAACCTGTAACATTCAAAACTGCTATCATTACAGACACTATCAGTATTATAGCCAGCTTTTTCATCTCTTCCCCCCTCTCATATTTATTGGTTTACATAAAATTATACCACATAAAAATACAATATCCTTTATGTAATTTTTGTTATCTCAAAGGACTAAATAAATATAAAAGTAATAAATAGATATATTTATTGTTTCACTGCATATTTCTGCATACAATATAACTAAAGAGGGAAACTACATTATTTAATTTCTGAACTTCCTTCGAACAAAGGGAAATATCCAGAACCCAAGGGACATCGAAACAAGGCAGGCACTAATGCCTGATAGAATTGGAAGAAGCATAAAATACAAATGTGACATTGAAACAACTTCGCTGCTTTGGAGCAACGATGTCATTTTAATAACACCTGTTAAAAACAAGAAAGCTATTCCGGTAATCTGAAAAACATAGTGCTGTTTAAATAGATTCAATATAGATGATGATAATAAAACCACAATAAATACTGCTATTGAATATAATATACTAGAATCCAAATTCCAACACCCGGTCTTTCAATTTTTGTAATATTAACAATTCATTCTTGCCATCAATTATTTAATTATATTGTAATAGCATATTAAAAATAATTCAAACTATTTCCCTGAACAGGAGTGTGTTTAATGTTCTGGGTGTATCGAACCATTATCGCTTTTGGACATTTCACTTTAAAAAATTCCGTGAACAAAATTTCAGATGGCATCGAGCCCCCATCGCTTTTTGGTCATTTCACTTCGTGAAATCCCACTAAAAAATATGGACTCGGATAGGGAATACACCCTCTCTCCGAGTCCATAAAATATTCTTAAACTTATTGCTACTTAGATGAGCAAACTCTATAAACCTTATCGGCAAGTTTACTCTAAACGTACATTTGCTGAAATCATGTTCAAAAATTAACCCTTAACAGCTCCGGCAGTCATACCGCTTATAAACTTCTTCTGCATTGAGAAGAACATTATAAGAACAGGTACAGTAACAACAGAACCTGCTGCCATCAAGAGATCGTATCTTGCTATGGTATGAGCAATAAACGCCCTTATTCCAACCGGAATAGTGAAAACATCTGCTTTTTGTAAAAGAACCTGTGCAAAAAGCAATTCGTCCCACGCCATTAAGAATATATAAATTGCAGTTGCAATAATCCCCGGTACAGCCAGAGGCAGCATTACACGCAAGAATGCAGTAAACTTGTTACAGCCATCTATTCTCGCAGCCTCTTCAAGTTCTCCAGGTATTGAAGCAAAAAATCCTCTTATTATCCATATACTAAACGGTACATAGAATGCGGAATAAATGATGATAATACCATGAAGTGTATTCGTCATTTGAATTCCGGTTTTTTCTTGTATCTGAATGAACTGTAGATAAAGAGGAAGAAGGAACATCATTCCCGGTAACATCTGAGTTGACAAAACCAATATACCGAAAACGCCTGAACCTGGAAATTTATACTTAGCAAGAGAATAACCTGCTAAAGTAGCAATTATAAGTGCTATTACCATTACACATAAACATACTATAAGACTGTTCCTGAAATATGTTCCAAAAGGTAATTTTTGAAACACTTCAACATAGTTGGAAAACTTTATAGGCCATGCCAGCTTTCCTTGTGCAACTACATTATGATGTACCAATGAACAATATATCATATATAAAATAGGTCCTAAAGAAAAAACAACCATAATAGCAAGAACAATATTGGCAAAAATACCCTTAATTTTTTTCTTTCTTTTTATTGAAGCAAAATAACCAACACTTTTACCTTTGCTTGTTTTTGAGTTGTAACCATCTCTTCCCATTATTTCACCACCAAATCATCTTTAAAGAATAAATACCATAATACCACAATTATCATTACAAAGAACATTACGATCATCATTGCAGCCGCACCAGGGCCAAATGACCATAATTGAAATGAATTTCTGTGGATATTGGTCATTAGTAAGTCTCCCCATTCACCGGGAATTCCGGCACCATTACCAAACATCATTGAAACGATGTTGTATGAGTAAATATTACCTATAAGGGAGAACATAATATTAATAGAAAGAATCGGTTTAAGCAAAGGCAAAGTTATATTCCAGAATTGTTGCCAACCATTTGCACCATCTATTTCAGCAGCCTCATAGTAATCAGGAGATATGCTCTGAAGTCCTGCCAACATCAAAATCATGGACATCGGCAATCCTCTCCAGATTGTCGGAATTATTATTGCAAATATCTGATTAAATCCAACCAACCAATAGGGCTTTGTCGGAAATATGTGCAATATGTCATGGAATACACGGTTAACCAAACCGATATCCTGAAACCACATAAAGCCCCAAACAATACCGACAACATATGAAGGAACAACCCATGGCATAAGAAGTGCTGTTCTAACAAGACCTTTTCCTTTAAACTCCCTGTTAACAAGCATGGCTATAATAAGGCCAAAGGTAAGAGTACCCAGAGTAACAGTGAAAGTATAAATTCCGGTATTTCTAAGAGCCTGCCAGAAACCGGTTCTTATTAAGCTGTTTTTATTAAAAAGTACTTCGTAGTAGTTATCAA
>DAOOJC010000219.1:0-4006 GCA_035384905.1 Acetivibrio sp.
ATATAGTGTTAGTTTGTCATGACATGAGTTATATAATGAAGTATATTAATGCATTCTATCTGACCGAAGTTCGGATAAAAGGTACATACAAAAATATCTTATACTGCTTCTAAGTAATATATCAAAGCTATTTTAAATCAGCCCGGCTTCTTTGCAATAGAAATACGCATTTACAAAACTGAATGCGAAGTCAACGATAACCAAAGCAATAATAATAAATACTGCAACAATGGCCCTGTTATCGCTCATTTTTTTATGGACTACATAGCAATCGCTGTATTTGTCCCATAGTGTATAACCCTTGCGTGTCAATAAGTAATAGCCGGCTATATAGGTAAAACTTGAAAAAACGCCCATTCCTACGCCAAGTAACCAAACAAGAATACTTCTCTTAATAGAGGCAAAAAGATCCGGCTTTTTTAAATTATTTGCCCTTACCTCTGTTCTAAGCAACCATTTCCCCGGTGTAGTTCCCCATGTATAAATTGAATTGGCTTCAGCAAAAGCCCAAATCAAAGAGCTGCCAAAGCCCAAAAGCAAAGGGTTAAAAAGCTTGCCTTGAAAAAGAATCAATTGTATTGCTTTTATTATTACATCGACAATATACAAGTCAACAGTTCGTGCCCAAAACCTTACCCAAGGCTTAGCCTGGGCTATATTCAAACGGTCTTTCCAATCGCTTTCGCCATCAAATAGGCTCATTTAAATCACCTGAATTACAAATATTTTAAAAATTTGTGTTAATTACTCTTCCGAATTATTGTCCGGTTGTTCTTGCATTTCATTCAACTCAAATATGGGTAAATCCGAATCACCCTTAAAACCGAAGCTTCTGAAAAACTCATCGGTAGTCTCATACAATATGGGCTTACCCGGTGCATCAAGTTTTCCGGCCTCTTTTATGAGATTGCGTTCTAAAAGCCTTGCAACGGCACTGTCCGAATTCACGCCCCTGATATTCTCTATTTTTGCTTTTGTTATTGGTCTATTATATGCTATAATAGCCAGAGTTTCAAGTGCTGCCTGAGACAAACCGGTTTTCTGTTTCGGTTCAAACAGCAGTTTTAAATAATCATAATACTCGGGTTTGGAACACATTTGATAACCGTTGTTTATTTCTCTAATGCTAATCCCCCTCGAAGGGTTATTATTGTAGTTTACAATCATGTTATTAATAACAAGCTTAACTGTTTTTTTATCAATACCAATTATAGAACAAATCCTTTCCATGGACACCCTGTCCCCTGCCGCGAAAAGAATCCCTTCAATAATTCCTTCAAGTTTTTTCAAATCCATATAACCACTCCAGGCATCTATGAGTTTTCCGCTGCAATCTTATTTTTATCGGTATCCTCAAGATTAGTATCATCCCGCTTGTAGACCATTATTTCCGAAAACTGTTTTTGCTGCGTAATCGTTATTTTTTTAAGCTTCGTCAGCTCAAGAATGGCCAGAAATCCTGTTACAATCTCAAGTCTCGACTTTGTTTTGGGAGAAAAGAGTTCCGAAAACCTGAAAAATGACCTTTTCAAAAGCGTATTTATTACCTCTTTTATTTTACTTCGCAAAGATACCTTTTCAGTTTGGATTATCTGAGTCATTTTGCCGGTGTTCTTGTTCATTTTCTTTTCATTACGTTCCAACAGCTCCAAATAAACTCTTTTTATCTCGTCATAAGAGAGCTCTATAGGCTCGTCCACATGCTTGATATCAATGTCCTCAGGTCCCTTATAAAAGTACTTATCGCCCTCTTGTTCCCTTTGCTTTAAGATTTCGGTAAATCTCTTGTATCTCTTATATTCAACAAGCTTTAAAACCAACTCTTCCCTCGGGTCAATCTCCTCTTTTTCATCCTGACGCGGATTCGGAAGCAAAAGCCTAGATTTAATGTGGAGAAGAGTAGCAGCCATGACAAGAAATTCGCTGGCAACCTCCATATCAAGCTCCTGCATCTTAAAGAGGTAATCCATGTATTGATCGGTTATCTCATTTATAGGTATGTCATATATGTTGATTTTGTTTTTTTCTATCAGATGAAACAACAAATCAAAAGGACCTTCAAAGTTTTGTATTTTTATTGTACATGCTTTTGACAATGCACTTTCCAATTATATCTACCACCCTTGTCAGGTACCAATTATATTAAAATGGTTTACATAAAATCAATTTTCATAGCCTTTTTAACCTCTTCAATAGTCTTGCCGGCTACTTTTCTGGCATTCTCATTACCGTTTTGCAAAACTTCCTTTACATAACCGGGTTTCTCCAGAAGCTTCTGCCTTCTTTCGTAAATAGGCTCTAGGTATTCCGCCATTTTTTGGGCAAGTTTCTTCTTACACTGCACACAGCCGATTTTACCACCCTTGCAATCTTCCTCAATTTGAGGTATCTCCTCTTCATTAAATACCTTATGAAAAGCAAATACTGTACACACTTCGGGATGTCCGGGGTCGTCCTTCCTTATCCTGGCTGGGTCGGTTATCATAGTGCTGACTTTTTTCCTGACTTCATCCGGGCTGTCGGATAGAGCTATTGTGTTGTTATAGCTCTTGCTCATTTTTCTTCCGTCGGTACCTGGCAGTACCTTAGCCTTTGTAAGGAGTGCCTGGGGCTCAGGGAATACTTCCTCAAAAAGGTTGTTAAAACGCCTTGCAATCTCCCTTGTAAGTTCAAGATGCGGCAGTTGATCCTCTCCCACCGGTACAAATCCTGCCTTGTACATCAATATATCTGCTGCTTGAAGACATGGATAGCCTAAAAATCCATAGGTTGAAATATTTCTGTCCTTAATCTGGTTAAGCTGGTCCTTGTAGGTTGGACAGCGGTAAAGCCATGACAGTGGTGTGGTCATGGAAAACAAAAGATGCAGCTCGGCATGTTCCTTAACACTCGATTGCAAAAACATAACACACCTTTCGGGATCAAGACCTGCACTTATCCAATCTATAATAATGTTATTTATATTATTCTTAATTTCAGAAGTATCTTCATATCCTGTTGTCAGGGCATGCCAATCGGCCACAAAAAAATAACAATCATATTCATCCTGAAGCTTTACCCAGTTTTCCAAGGCACCGAAATAATTTCCCAGGTGCAATACACCTGTCGGCCTCATGCCGCTCAGTATCTTTCCTTTTTTCACTGAAAATTCACTCTCCCAATCTTTATTGCCGGATTTAATAAAATCACATTATTAAATTATATCTTTTTTTTTCAATAAAGTCTAATTTTATTTTTCAGATGGATGCATTTATTATATGCTTCACAATGTTTCTTACGTATTTTTCTTTACATAATCAATTTAACCAATAGTTCAATGATGAAAAAAATTGCAGCTCTTACCCATACTATAACCGGAATGATGATATTACCGAGCCAACCGGTATAGGACAGGATAATCAGTATTATAAAGGAAACCTGCTGGTAATCCATTATCTTGAAATAATACTTAGCCGGTAAAACACCTGTAAGTATCTTGGAGCCGTCCAAAGGCGGAATCGGCAGAAAATTGAATATAGCCAGACTTATATTCATAAATACACCGAAGGAACAGAAATTGAAGATTATTTGCCTGGGATCAAGAGAAGCACCGAACCAAGGCGTTAATGTAGTCTTAATCCCATTTACCGCATCAGGATAAAACATGTAGGTAATAAAAATAAGAGGAATAGAAAAAAGTATCGCAAGAATTAAGTTTGATACCGGACCTGCCAGGCTTACAAGTATGGTACCTTGCTTTCTGTTTTTGAAGTTTCTGGGGTCAATGGGTACCGGCTTGGCCCATCCGATAAAGCTTATCAATATCATAATTGTTCCAAACAAATCCAGGTGCTTTAAAGGGTCAAGGGTAATTCTCCCCTGTTCTTTTGCCGTTGAGTCGCCCATGCGGTATGCAACATAAGCATGGGCCGATTCGTGGAACGAAATGGAAAAAGCGAAAATCATAAACCAATATATTATTAATTCAGGAGTTTTCAAAAGGTCAAATATCATTTTCTTCTCCTTT
>DAOOJC010000220.1:0-3990 GCA_035384905.1 Acetivibrio sp.
GGAAGAAAACCTCTGCTTCCTATTAAGGTTATAAAATCCAAAATTATTTATGAGTCTTAATTAAACTACAGTGTAGTAACATGAAAATATGAAAAATATTGACTAAAAACAATTAATATGCTAAGATTAAATTGATGGAGGAACTATAGTGTCTGTACCATCAAACACCGCAGGAATTTTTTCTATGCGGTTTTTTATTTTAATGAGTATTAATTATTATAACATAGAATATAATAAAAATGATAGAGGATTTTATCTGTACTATCAAACCCTATAGGATAAATTCATATAGGATAAATAAAAATGGGCTATTGCACTAAGAAATTAGTGCAGTAGCTCTTTATAATGTTTAGGAAAGTTCGTACTATTGGAAATTATAAGAATAAGCGGAACAGTAAAAAAATCCCACCAATGAAGCCCCACCAATGAAGGGAAATGGTGGGGCTGGGGGGTTTTTTATACCGCACGCACTAAACCTTGAAAAGAAGCTCGCCATAAGTCGGAAACGGCCAGTATTCCGAAGAAGTAAGTACCTCAAGCTCATCGGCTGCGGTACGTACCTTCTGCATGATGGGGATTATTATATCCCTGATATAATTGGCCTGTGCCTGCATGTCGGTATAGCTTTTTGCATCCAGCAGCTTGTTCTCCAATTCATTTGTATTTTCATAAAGCCGGGCTGAGAGAGACGACAGCTTGTGAATCAAATTCCGCTCAGGCTCGCAGGGTATTTCCATGTCCAGTTCTTTTTTGGACAGTGCCATTTTGGTTAAATCCTTTACGTATCTCATGACCGCGGGAAGAATGTCTTTTCTTACCATATCAATCATTGTAAGGACTTCGATGTTCAGTGTTTTGCAGTAGTTTTCCAAAAGGATCTCATAGCGGGAGTGTATTTCAACTTCTGAAAACACGTTATGCTTTGTAAAGAGGTCTATGCTTTTTTGGCTGATAAAGCAGGGCAGAACATCCGCTGTGGTTTTCAGGTTTGAAAGTCCCCTCTTTTCGGCCTCTGCTACCCATTCATCGCTGTAATTGTTTCCGTTGAATATGATTCTTTTATGCTTCTTGACAGTTTCTTTAATAAGCGAGTTAAGGTCGTTTTTAAAGTCAGAGGATTTCTCCAGGGTATCGGCAAAAAGTGAGAGCTTTTCTGCCACAATGGTGTTTAAAACGATGTTCGGTCCGCTTATTGAAAGTGCCGAACCGGGCATACGGAACTCAAACTTGTTACCTGTAAACGCAAACGGAGAAGTACGGTTGCGGTCTGTGGTATCCTTAGGAATGTACGGCAGAACATCCACACCCAGTTTTATCTCTATACGGTCCTTCTTGTCGTAAGATGAGCCGTTTTGAATTGCTTCCAGGATTCCGGTAATCTCATCGCCTAAAAATACCGATATGATTGCCGGAGGAGCTTCATTGGCACCGAGCCTGTGGTCATTTCCGGCACTGGCAACGGAGAGGCGTAACAAATCTTGATAATCATCCACTGCTGCGATTACTGCAACTAAGAACAACAGGAATTGTGCGTTTTCCATGGGAGAATCGCCGGGCTCCAAAAGGTTTATACCTGTGTTGGTGGAAAGGGACCAGTTGTTGTGTTTTCCGCTTCCGTTAACACCGGCAAAGGGTTTCTCGTGCAGTATGCATGTAAGGCCGTGACGGGATGCCACTGTTTTCATTATTTCCATTACAATCTGGTTGTGGTCGGTGGCTATGTTTGTAGTGGTGAAAATCGGAGCGAGCTCATGCTGAGCCGGTGCTACCTCATTGTGCTTGGTCTTTACAAAAACGCCCAACTTCCACAGTTCCTCGTCAAGTTCCTTCATAAAAGCGGAAACCCTGGGCTTTATCGTACTGAAATAATGATCCTCAAGTTCCTGTCCCTTTGGGGGTTTGGCACCAAAAAGGGTTCTTCCGCAATAAATCAAGTCCTTCCTTTTTTCAAAAAGGCCTTTATCCACCAAGAAATATTCCTGTTCCGGACCTACTGTTGTAATGATGCGAGTAACATTGTCATGCTCAAACAGCTTCATAATCCTGAGTGCCTGCTTGTTCAGGGCATCCATGGAGCGAAGAAGCGGTGTTTTTTTGTCCAGTGCTTCGCCGCCGTAGGAGTAAAACACGGTGGGAATGCACAGGGTGGAATCCTTTATAAAGGCATAGGATGTAGGATCCCATGCAGTATAGCCCCTTGCTTCAAAGGTTGCACGGAGACCGCCGGAGGGGAAGCTGGAGGCATCCGGTTCGCCTTTGACAAGTTCTTTACCGGAAAACTCCAAAATGATGCTTCCATCCTGTAAGGGGGATATAAAGCTGTCATGCTTTTCGGCAGTAATTCCCGTCATGGGCTGGAACCAATGGGTAAAATGTGTCGCACCCTTTTCTATTGCCCAGTCCTTCATCGCACTTGCCACAGTATCGGCAATGCTGCGGTCAATGCTTTTGCCCATTTCAATTGTGCGTTTTAATGCGTTATAGGTATCCTTCGGAAGCCGTTGACGCATAACACGGTCGTTGAATACCAAGGAACCGAAGATTTCGGTTATATTTATGTTATTGTTATTCATAATTAGACCTCCAATACATTTTTATTACTATAATTCTTCATTCTCTGTCTATAGTAGAGAAATGCCTGCATCCTCACATGCGGCTATTGTATCCTTATCCCAGATGGAAACCTGAACCTCGCCGATGTGTGCCTTGCCTAAAAGAAGCATGCACAGTCTTGACTGGCCGATTCCGCCTCCCATGGTAAGGGGCAGTGTGCCGTTGAGGAGCATTTGATGGAAGGACAATGCCCTTCTGTAATCGCAGTTTGCCTTGGTGAGTTGTTCGTCCAAGGCTTTGGCATCAACGCGGATTCCCATGGATGAAACCTCAAAGGCCCTGCCCAAAAGCTCACTGTAGAACACTATATCACCGTTTAAAGACCAGTCGTCATAGTCCGGAGCACGGCCGTCATGCTTCTGTCCTGACTTTAATAGGTCGCCGATCTGCATGATGAATGCGGTTTTGTACCCTTTCAAATATTCATCTTCCCGTTGTTTTGGAGACAGGGCAGGATACATGTCTTCCAGCTCCTGTGTGGTTACAAAGCTTACTTCCCTCTCCAGAGAAACCTCAATTTGCGGATAGCTTTTTTTGAGATCGTCTAAAGTATCGCAAACCGCACCTACGATCTTGCATACTGTTTCCTTTAGATAGGAGAGGTTCCTTGTCTCGGGGGTTATTATCTTTTCCCAGTCCCATTGGTCAACATATACCGAGTGAAGATTTGTCAGTTCTTCATCACGGCGGATGGCGTTCATATCGGTGTATAATCCTTCACCGGGTGCAAAACCGTATTTGTAGAGAGCCATCCTTTTCCACTTTGCCAGGGAATGTACCACCTGTGCTACGGTTTGCGTTTCTGCGATATCAAAGCTGACTGGCCGTTCGATGCCGTTTAAGTCGTCATTCAGACCCGTTGACGGATCAACAAAAAGAGGAGCGGATACACGTACCAAATTCAATGCTTTGCAAAGCCTCTTTTGGAAATTTTCCTTTAGGAACGCAATCGCCTTTTGCGTTTGGTACAGGTCTAAAGCACTTCGGTAACCGGAAGGTATTACTGTCTTTGACATATTATCAATTCCTTTCTGAATAAATTTGATTATTTAAAGCTCAAAGGATTCGAACCCTTTTACTTTTGGGTCATTCCACCCGGTGAAATCCAGTGAATAAAAAAAAGACGCAGCGGCAATAATGCCAGCAGCGTCTTTGCTGTTGATAAATTTATTATAGAGGTACCGATTTTATTTGTCAATAGATTTTTTAAAGATTTTTTATAAAAAATGAATTTTGTAGTTTACAAACTTGCATTCTGTCATGTATTATATTGATAAAATTATGGAAATTGGCTTGTTTATGCAAGAAAAATAAAAAAACTTGCAAATTTTTATTGACATTATATATGCGGATAGTATACACTGTAATTAACGAACA
>DAOOJC010000221.1:0-3985 GCA_035384905.1 Acetivibrio sp.
ATTTTCACCGCACAAGAGAAAGAATCATTGCTCACTTCATGATTTGCTACACAGCTCTTATGATATACAGGCTGCTTGAAGTCAAGTTAAACAGATTCGATAAAAGTATCCATTTAACCACGAGAAATATTATTGAAACCCTACAGAACATGCAGGTAGCCAACATCTCAGATCTTTGTTACTCTGCACAGTACACAGGTTCTAAAACATTAAGTGCATTGGAGGGAGTATTTGCCTTGGGGTTAGATAAGCAATACTATCTGCCGAAGGATCTCAACAAAAAGTGCAGAAAAAATTTATAGAGACCATTTCCATGCAACATTTTTGAAAAGCCAAAAAGAGGCATAAACCTTGAAATTTCAATGTTTATAGCCTCTTTTATATTTCTCAACTGTCAAACTCGGGAGTATACTAAAAAAATCAACAAGTTTCAAGAGTATTTTTTCCCAATATTAAATTTATGTTTCAACATAATCTTTTGACTAAAAAGCTGTCCGACATCCCCTTCTTCAAACCTGCCAACAGCACCGCTTTGACGGTGCCCAACGGATATTATAACAGGTCTTTTGATGCATATCAACCTTAACAATTTCCTACCAAGAACCCGTTAATTTTATCATAAAATTATTCGATAAAAACAGTGATAAATCTTTTTGTTTTCTCTTATTGGGTATAATGGAGGGCAGCCATGAAACTAATCATAGATAATCGTTTTAGAATTACTGTTTTTTTGCTGACCATTTTGATTATGTCTTTTATTATGATGAGTACCGTTAAAGCAGGTTTTAGCTTTAGTGCCGATCCTGCAGTTCTAAATTCCGATACTCAAATAAACCTTAACTGGTCATCGGTAACCGATGCAGTTTACTACAGCGTGAAAAGAGATGATGTCCTTATTGCCAATATAGACGTTGATCTCGAGAAAAATTACCTGGGTTTTGAGGATACCGGGTTATCGCCCGAGACCTCCTACCTCTACAGCGTGGCTGCTGTTTCTTCGGAGGGAAATATCATTGAGTCTGCATCCCGGACAGTATCTACGGCAAAAATGAAGGCCCCTTCCATAACATCTTCGCATTTGGATATCAACAGCAAAAAAGTCACCCTTGCATGGGTAAACAACTCCCTCGCTGTAGAAAATATTACTGTAACAAGGGATGATGGAGAACAGATTGCTGTGGTGAGCAGTAACGAAACCGACATAAGTTTTGTTGTTCCGGACCTTTTACCGGGCATGGATACCCAATACACCCTCTTATCCTCCGACGGTGAAGGACATATGTCGGATGAATCTTCTCCCGCTACCATAACTCCTATTTCGCTGCCTTTTATAAATGCATCTATACAAAAAGGTACTGTTACTATTTCATGGGATACCTACCCAAACATAGGAGAGTTTCAGCTTGAGAGGGCAAAATACATGGAAAACTCCTGGGGTTCGTGGGAAATAATAAAAAGCAAGCTCGCGGCAGGCAGCACCAAAACCACAGACTACGTCAATCATGGAACCTACAGATACAGGTTGAGAATAGACAATAAAAAGTATACGGGCATCAGTAATATCTCAGAGCCCGTTACAAGGCTTCTGGCACCTTCAGACCTTCAGTGTATTCCCGTAAGTCCCGGCAGGATTGATCTTAACTGGACAAACCCTCCCGGCAGCGACTTCAGCCTGGAGATAGAAAGAAGGGACGGAACCTCCTCAGATTATGTTACCATCGCCATATTAGACAGCAACATTACAAGCTATACCGATACCAATAACATTGAACTCAATAAATCCTATTATTACAAAGTGACAGCCCATGACCGAAGCGGCAGTGCTTCAACTTCTGCCTATCATGTAAACACCGGTCCTCCTTCGCGGGCAAAATCGCTTTATCTCGAAATCTCAAGTCCTACCATAATAACATTAAACTGGCAGGACACATCCGGTAATGAATCCGGATTTAAGGTAGAAAGAAAGGTTGACTCGGGAGCATTTGTGGAAATTGCATCCCTGCCTGCAAACACTACCAGCTATACAGACAATGTGAATAATTCATCGGTTTACACCTATAGGGTTATTCCCTTTAATCCTGCAGGTAATGCATCCTCTTACAGCAACACCGTTAGCTGCTCGACATCTATTAACCGGCAGCCTCCCCGTTCGCTCCAGGCAACTCCCGTATCCCATAAACAGATCGACCTGTCTTGGGAATATGCCGACCTGTCAAACTACAAGACCCTTGTTGAAAGAAAAACCGGTGAAAACGGAAAATGGTCTGTTGTAAAAGTTCTTGAAGCCGGAATCACCAACTACAGCGACATAGACCTTCTTCCAAGTACTCAGTTCTTTTACAGGGTCAGAACTGTTCTTGCAGATAATGTATATTCCATCCCCTATCCGGACAACCCTGAAGGGATGGGTACCTATACAAAAATTGAGTCCCCGGCTAACTTAAAAGCTGTCCGGCTTTCTTCCGGAACAATAAAACTGACCTGGACGGACATGGTTAGCGATGAGACCGGATTCATAATCGAAAGGAAGGCCGGAAACGGTTCATTTATAAAAGTTGCAACCCAAAACCCCGATTCAGAAGAATGGTATGATTCGGATATACTTCCGAATATGAGCTATACCTATAGAATTAAGGCCATTAATTCTTATAATTCTTCAAATTATTCCAACGAGTTCTATGTAGGCGAGTTTTCGCTTAATTCACCTGAAAAACTTAATATAACCGTTACATCCAATAATTCCATCACCCTTTCTTGGGAGAATAAGAACACCAACGTTTCCGGTTTTCGTGTTGAAACAAAATCAAAAGCAGGTGAGTCGTGGAAAGAAACAGCTACCCTCCCTTCAGGGATTAAAAATCTTATTATAAAGAATTTGGAGGAAAATACCCTGTACCGTTTTCGGGTGGCTGCAATAGTGAAAACATCATCTGATACATTTACTGCATACAGCAATGAAATTGAGTTTGTAATGAAGCCCCTTTCTCCCCCTTCAAACCTTATTGTGAAAAGCCTGTCACCTATGGAGGTTTTATTGGAGTGGAAGGGTGACTCTGAAAACGCAGAAGGATACATCATCGAAAGAGGAACCAATAAAATGGATTTCGTTGAAATTGCACAAGTGGGAAGAAATACAAATAATTACACTGACAATACAGTTTCACCCGATAACTTGTACTACTACAGGGTTAAGCTGTTTAGCGGGAGCATAAATACAAACTATTCCAACACCGGAGTTGTAAGAACATCATCCGTTCAGGTCTTCAGTGACCTGGATTCTGTCCCTTGGGCCAAAACTGCTATTATAAGCCTTTCAGCCCGCGGCATTATCCAGGGAAGGTCACAAACACCCGGCAAACCGGCTATATTCGCTCCCAATGACAGAATAACCCGGGCAGAATTTATAACTCTTGTGGTGAAAGCATTCGGAATTGACAGGACACCGGTAGGAACCTTTACTGATGCTAAACCGAACGACTGGTTTTATAAAAGTGTTATTACAGCTAAAAACATGGGCATAGTTACAGGGACAGGAAACAACTATTTTTATCCCAATGAACCGATAAAAAGGGAAGATATAGCTGTAATCCTTGCCAAGGCCCATAAAATTACCGGTAATCCCCTGCCCTATTATGATGATTCCATCCTGGACAAATTCAAGGACAAGGGAGATATCTCATCCTATGCCCTTTCCAGTATGGCAATACTCAACGGTGAAGGAATCATAAACGGCAAGAGCATTGATCTGCTTGCTCCAAAGGATTATTCTACAAGAGCGGAAGCGGCTGTTATGCTGTATAACTCTCTTAAGAAACAATAATCTTTTTCATACAACTTCCCCTAAACCTAATCTTTATATTATTATAATTTTACCCTCCGTATTTATAGCGGATTAAAATATGGAGGGTATAACTCTTTGGCATAGTTTTTCGAAAATATTTATCTTGGTAAATACAGTATATTGGATTATAATGTGAATAAAGCA
>DAOOJC010000222.1:0-3963 GCA_035384905.1 Acetivibrio sp.
GATTTGTTCCGATATTTCCAAACACCTGATTTTTATTTCTCTGCTGGTATTTCTCATTATATTCGTTCCACCATTCCTGATTTAACACGGTGCAAAGCTCTTTTTCCAAATGAGAAACATCCCCTTCCAACACAACTTCAAATTTGCCGTCCTCGTAATCTAAAATACTGACAGACGTGTTATCATACCATTTTATATTTATCAATTCTGTAAAATCCATTCCCCAAAAATAGCACATCATTGTTCTTAACGCTGTTCCATGGGTGACAATGCATATATTCTTACCTTTATTGTTTTTTATGATATACATTATCTCGTCGATCAACCTTTGTTGAAAGTCCACCATGGTCTCCCCACCTGGCATTTTATGGTCATGGGGCCTGTTTTCCCAACTGTCGTAAGCATCCGGCCACAAACCGGGAAGCTCGTCCCATCTTTTTCCTTCCCATTCTCCACCGTTTATTTCCTTGAGTTTATCCGTTCTGATAATGGGAAGGTTCTTAGCATCCGCTATATATTGAGCAGTCTGAAGGGTTCTTTTCAAACTGCTTGAATAAATCACATCAATATCCACATCCTTAAGACGTTCTGCAACCCTTTTTGCTTGAATATGACCCTTTTCGGTGATACTCGAATCTGTCCAACCGTGAAAAACCCTGTTTAAATTGCCTTCAGCCTCTGCATGACGGACAAATATAAGCCTGGTCTTTATTTCAATCACCCTTTCAAAGTATTTGTATCCTTCTTGTACTACATTATATCATTAAAAACTAAACAACTCTAATATATTTGCAGCTTTCCAACAATTTCATGTACACTGCCATGATTATATTTGCAAAGATATTGCTTTATTCCTTCTGCAACGTCAACACAGGCCCTCGGGTTTACAAAATTAGCCGTTCCCACCATCACTGCACTGGCTCCGGCAAGCAAAAATTCTACAGCATCCTCTCCGCTAGAGATTCCTCCCATTCCGATCACAGGAATCTTGACCACATTTGCCACCTCATAGACCATCCTTACTGCAATGGGCTTAACCGCCGGTCCCGAAAGACCTCCCATATTATTGGCGAGGATGGGCTTTTTTCTGTGTATGTCAATAGCCATGCCCAAAAGGGTATTAATAAGGGATACAGCATCGGCACCGGCACCCTCCGCCGCTATGGCTATTTCTTTAATATCGGTTACATTTGGAGTAAGTTTAACTATCAACGGCTTTTTGCAGTATTTTTTCACTCTGCCCGTAATCTCTCTTATACCCTCCGGAGAGTTTCCAAAAGCTACACAGCCTTTTTTTACATTGGGACACGATACATTTAGCTCTATGGCATCAATATCCGTATCCGAAAGCATCTCGGCCATGGTACAATACTCTTCTATGGTGTTTCCGGCTATATTGGCAATTATTCTTGTATTGAACCCCCTTATAAAAGGTATCTCTTCTTCTATAAATGCTTTAACACCGGGATTTTGAAGCCCAACACTGTTTAAAATACCTGCAGGGGTTTCTGCAATCCTTGGCGGCCTGTTTCCCTGACGTTTTTCCAGGGTAAGCCCTTTTACCGATATACCCCCAAGGGCATTAAGATCCATATAGTTACTGAACTCTCTGCCAAACCCAAAGGTTCCGGAAGCTGCAATTACAGGATTGGAAAACTTTATTCCGGCTATCTCAACACTCAAATCAATGCTTTTATCAGTCATCAAAAATCACCTCATCACTCCAGAAAACAGGACCGTCCTTGCAAACATGCTTGTAATCCCAGTTATCCGGCTTACCTATTTTACAAGCACACACAAGGCATGCCCCGATTCCGCAGCCCATTCTCTGTTCCAAAGAAACCTGGCATTTGATACCGTATTTTTTGCTCATTTCGCACACTTTTCTTAACATCGGTGTTGGGCCGCAGGCATAAATAATATCAAATCCCTTCTCTTCGATATCCCTTTCGAGAAGGTCGGTAACCAGTCCTTTATAACCCTTGCTTCCGTCATCGGTTGATATGGACAATGCTTCACTTTCAGCACCAAACTCATCAAGCAGCACAACATACTCACTGCTTCTAAACCCCAAATACGAAGACCTGTCAACACCCTTAAGCTCCCTCAGGAGGTAAAGCAAAGGAAATATTCCTATTCCTCCGCCCACCACTGCAATACGCTTATAATCTCCGCTTATTTTAAAGGAGTTTCCTAAAGGACCTATCAGGTCAACTTCACTTCCGGCTTCCTTCCTGGAAAGGTATTCGGTACCTTTTCCTTTGATCTGAAATACTATATCAAAGGTTGCCCTGTCCTTATCAACATTACAAATGCTAATCGGCCTTCTTAAAAGTGCATCAATCCCGCCGCAGCACTTTACGTTCACAAATTGGCCGGGTGCAGCATTCATAGATATATATTCAGATTTAACGGTCATTTTGAATATATTCTTTGCAAGCTCGCTGACACTTACAACTTTTTCTTCTAAAATTCTGGACATAGTATCCCCCAATTATTTTTTATCTTATTCTAAGACTCCAACTTCTATAAGGTGGATTTCCTCTTATAATCTTCAGGTGGAGTAGAGTCTCCACCTGAAGCCCCGATGTTTAGCTTTAGCTAAACGAGTTCACTGAAAACACTCAAGTCAATAACTTCAAGATCTTTTTCATTCCTGCCGATCTTAATGCATTCTAAGATAGCCCTTGCCGTATCAAGAGAAGTGAGACAGGGTATTGATATTTCCACTGCCTTTCTCCTTATTTTGAACCCGTCTCTTTCGGGCTTTCTGCCCTTGGTCGGGGTATTGATGATAAGGCTTATCCTGCCTGAGTGTATAAGATCCAGCAAATTGGGCTCACCCTCACCGATCTTTTTAACGGCATTGGTTGCAATTCCCTGGCTGTTTAGCATATTGGCAGTCTTTCCCGTGGCATAGAGTTCAAATCCCAGCTTTTCAAACTCTTCTGCCAATTGTATCAGTTCCGGCTTATCTGTATCCCTGACAGTCATGAGAATACCTCCGCCTTTTTGAGGAAGCTTCATGCCTGTGGCAATAATTCCTTTATACAATGCCTCGTGGAATGTCCCGGCAATACCCAACACCTCACCGGTGGACTTCATTTCAGGACCGAGACTGGTATCTACATCGTGAAGCTTCTCAAAGGAGAATACCGGAACCTTTACCGCAACATATTCCGATTCTTTATAAAGCCCGGTACCGTATCCGAAATCCTTAAGTTTCCTGCCCATCATTATCCTTGTGGCCACGTTAACCATCGGAATACCAGTTACCTTGCTTATATACGGAACCGTACGGCTGGATCTCGGATTAACCTCTATTACATACAGCTCATTGTTATAATACACATACTGAATATTTACCATTCCGATTACATGCAATGCTTTAGCAAGTTTTTGGGTATAGTCGACAATCTTATGCTTCACTTTCTCGTCAATGGTCTGTGAAGGATAAACCGATATACTGTCTCCGGAGTGAACCCCTGCCCTTTCGAGGTGCTCCATTATACCGGGAATAAGGATGTCTTCACCGTCGGAAATAGCATCAACCTCAATTTCCTTTCCCATCATATATTTATCAATCAGTATGGGATGTTCTTGTTTTACCCTGTTTATAATTTCCATAAACTCAGTTATGTCTTTATCGTTATAAGCTATTTCCATTCCCTGTCCGCCAAGGACGTATGACGGTCTTACCAGTACAGGATATCCCAGCTCATTGGCAGCCGTCAAAGCCTCATCAAGGGTAAACACCGTCTTTCCCTTTGGCCTTGGAATGCCCAGTTCTTCTAATATTTCGTCAAATTTCTCGCGGTCTTCCGCTGCATCTACATATTTTGGTTCTGTTCCGAAAATCTTAACTCCCATATTGTCCAGAGCTTTTGTAAGCTTTATGGCTGTCTGCCCTCCGAACTGAACAATTGCTCCGTCAACCTTTTCTTTTTCAACTATATTTTCCAC
>DAOOJC010000223.1:0-3959 GCA_035384905.1 Acetivibrio sp.
AATATATTTCAGAATTATTGGTTTATGTTTAAAAAAATATTGACAAACATTTCACGAAGTGTTAATCTTAATATAATAATACCGAGTAATATAGTGGGAATTAGGAGGAACTCCATTAATGAAACTGACGACCAAAGGAAGATATGGTGTTAAAGCCATGCTTGATCTTGCTCTTCAAAGCAATGGGGAACCTGTTTCTCTTAAAAGCATTGCCGAGAGGCAATATATTTCGGAAAACTATTTAGAGCAGCTTTTTGCCATATTAAAGAAGTCAGGTTTAGTTAAAAGTGTTAGGGGAGCACAGGGTGGTTACTTACTCGTTCAAAGTCCTGAAAATGTAACAATCGGTTCCATTCTGAGGTCTCTCGAAGGCTCTCTGGCACCTGTAGATTGTGTTTTGGAAGAAGATCCTGTTAAGTGTGACCGGTTTGATTCTTGTATCATAAAATTGTTATGGGAGAAAATAAGGGATGGCTTAAACAGTGTTGTTGACTCTATTACCTTGGCAGATTTAGTGGATATGTATAAAAAGAAAAATGAAATGCATATTGAGTGAAAAAATATTATAAAAAAACTACATTAATAAAGAGTAAGGGAGTAATTATAATGAATGACAGGCATATATACATGGATCATGCTGCTACCACACCGGTAAACCCTCAAGTACTCGAAGCAATGCTTCCGTACTTTTCAGAAAAGTTCGGGAATGCTTCCTCAATTTATTCCATTGGAAGAGAAAGCAAGAAGGCTCTTGAAGAAGCAAGGGAAAAGGTGGCTAAAGCCCTGGGTGTAATGCCAAGGGAGATATTTTTTACAGGTTCGGGTACCGAAGCGGATAACTGGGCAATTAAAGGAACTGCGTATGCCAATAAAGACAAGGGAAGGCATATAATTACCACATCAATAGAGCATCATGCAGTATTACATGCGTGTCAATATCTCGAAAGTGACGGCTTTACGGTGACATATCTACCCGTTGACGAAAACGGACTGGTATCGCCGCAGCAGGTATTGGATGCAATTACGCCTGAAACAATACTGATAAGCGTAATGTTTGCTAACAATGAAATCGGTACTATTCAACCTATCGGTGAAATCGGAAAAATCGCAAGGGAAAAAGGTATTATATTCCATACGGATGCAGTTCAGGCTATCGGAAACATACCTATAAATGCAAACGATTTGAACGTAGATCTTCTTTCCTTGACCGGCCATAAGTTTTACGGACCAAAGGGAGCAGGGGCGTTATATATCAGAAAGGGCGTCAAGATAGCATCGTTTATGCAAGGAGGGGCTCAGGAAAGAGGCAGAAGGGCAAGCACTGAAAATGTTCCTGCCATAGTAGGCCTTGGAAAAGCGATTGAGCTTGCAACTCAAAATATCGACGAATACAATAAAAAGCTCATAGAACTAAGAGACAGAACAATAAATGAGGTTATGGAAAAGATACCTTTTGTAAGGTTAAACGGTGACAGGTACAAAAGACTTCCGGGTAATGCAAATTTTTCCTTTGAGTTTATTGAAGGGGAGTCGCTTTTATTAATGCTTGATATGAAAGGAATTGCTGCTTCAAGCGGTTCTGCATGCACATCAGGTTCCCTTGACCCGTCCCACGTACTTTTAGCAATCGGTTTGCCCCATGAAACAGCACATGGGTCATTACGAATTACTTTTGGTGAAGAAAACACTCATGAAGACGTTGATTACTTGATGGAAGTACTGCCTATGATAGTTGACAGGCTGAGGGAAATGTCGCCATTATATGAAAAAGTGAAAAGAGGGAATACACATGTATAGTGAAAAGGTTATGGATCATTTTATGAACCCAAGAAATGTAGGGGAAATTGAAAATGCTGACGGCGTTGGAGAGGTTGGCAACGCAAAATGCGGAGATATTATGAAGATGTGTCTCAAAATTGAAGATAATGTAATTGTAGACGCCAAATTTAAGACCTTTGGATGTGGTGCAGCGGTTGCAACCAGCAGCATGGCAACTGAGCTTGTAATTGGAAAAACTGTTGAAGAGGCTCTTGAGATAACCAACAAGGCTGTTGCTGAGGCTTTAGACGGTCTCCCACCTGTAAAAATGCACTGTTCCAATCTTGCAGAAGAGGCAATAAAAGCAGCTATTGATGATTATATGAGTAAAAACGGTCTTGCAAGCGGTGATGGAAACCGCAATGCTTGCGGAAGAAGATGTGATGACATCCATCATCATGATAACGAAGAAGATTAAAGGACGGTATTTCTTACAATGGGCAAGAAAAAGGTTTTAGTCGGTATGAGCGGCGGCGTTGACAGTTCTGTAGCTGCCGCTGTACTTTTAGAACAGGGTTATGAAGTAATCGGGGCAACCATGCAAATATGGCCCGATATGAGCGAAGATGCCAAGCTTACTGAAGGCGGCTGCTGCTCGCTTTCAGCTGTCGATGATGCACGAAAAATTGCAAACATGCTGGGGATTCCGTATTATGTTTTAAACTTCAAGGATGTGTTCGAAGAAAAAGTAATATGCTACTTTAAGGATGAATATCTCAAGGGAAAGACGCCAAATCCCTGCATTGCATGCAACAGATATGTCAAATTTGAATCCATGTTGAATAAGGCTTTAGCCATGGGAATAGACTATGTTGCCACAGGTCATTATGCAATTATTACCTATGACGAAGACAAGGGAAGGTATTTGCTTAAGAAATCGGCTACTCAAAAAAAAGACCAGACCTATGTTCTTTATAACCTTACTCAGAAACAACTCAGCCGAATACTTATGCCCATAGGCACGTTCAATAAGGATCAGGTCAGGGAGAAAGCAAAGGAATTGGGTATGCATGTTGCTTCAAAATCCGACAGCCAGGAAATATGCTTTGTAGCCGATAACAACTACGGTAAATTCATTGAAGAAAACTCGGGCCAAACAATAAGTACCGGAAACTTTGTAGATACAGAAGGCAATGTATTGGGAAAACACAGGGGAATAATTCATTATACCGTGGGTCAGAGAAAAGGTCTCGGTATTGCATTTGGAAAACCCATGTATGTTGTCGGTATCGATGCAAAAAATAACAATGTTATACTGGGTGAGGAAAAAGATGTGTTCTCGAGAAATCTTATAGCCTATGACCTAAACTATATATCGATAGACAGGCTTGAGCAGCCCATGAGAGTTAAGGCAAAAATAAGGTATTCAGCTAAAGAAGCGGATGCAACTATATATCCTCTTGATAAAGGCATGGTAAAGGTAGAGTTTGATGAGCCGCAGAGGGCCATAACTCCCGGACAGGCTGTGGTGTTTTATGACGGCGATATAGTAGTGGGCGGGGGAACAATCATCAATGTACTACAAAATTCAATTAAGTATTGTAAGTAAGATGATTATATGTTACAATACTAAATAATGCAAAAAACGATGACAGAGAAGATGTATATCTTACAGTAGCCATTCAAAGATGACATTTAGAGAGAAGTCCGGCCGGTGAAAGGACTTTTGCACTTGAATGAGCGAATTACCCTCTTGAGTTTCGCACTGAAATCTAAGTAGGTGTTGACGGTAGCCAGCCGTTACAGTGGCAATTTTAATAAGGCGTGTCAGCAAATATTCTGACATGCGAATTAAGGTGGTACCACGGGAGCTTCTCGTCCTTAGATCAGGATGACAGGCTTTTTTTATTGTAAACTTTGATAAGGGTATAATAAAGAAAAATGCGGAAGGCTGCAAAACTTAAGTAACTGGTATATTATTTCATTATATTAGAATATTAATGCGGAGGTGTTTTTATGGCAAATGTATACGAAACCCTAAAAGAAAGAGGGTTTATTGCCCAGGTTACTCATGAAGAACAAATAAAAGAATTATTGGAAAATGAAAAAGTTACTTTCTATATTGGATTTGACGCAACTGCTGACAGCCTTCATGTAGGACATTTTCTACAATTGGTTGTTATGGCACATATGCAAAGGGC
>DAOOJC010000224.1:0-3958 GCA_035384905.1 Acetivibrio sp.
AATGTATATGTCCTTATTGAATTTTCTTATCTCTCTTACCACTTCATCGCCCTGTAACGGTTCCATTAGAAAATCCAGTACCAGAAGGTCAAAATCCTCTCTTTTGATTGTCTCAATTGCTTCAAGAGGGTTATTTACTCCCGTATACCGGTAACCAAGGCGATTTATTATGACTGATAAGGAATCCAATATTCCTCTTTCATCATCAACAACAATTATTTTATGATCCGAAGGAAGTTCCGATTTGGTTTTTCTCACAGCATATCCTCCCTTATAGCAGAAACCTCGTCTGAAACTCCAAAGGAGCCTTTTTAACTCAAAGGACCTGCATATAATGGTAAATTATGTAGCCGAATTATAGATAACTTTTAATTAATATATCGACTTAATTATTTAATAATATAACACATAACTGCATTATATTTCACCAAAACAGACTATAAAGATGTTAATAGATTTTGACAATTTTAGATCAATTTAGTGAGATGAAGGGATAAAGTCTTCTACACTACCGTTTTGACATACTTTTTAAGACTTTTTTCTACATCCTTTCGGCTAAAGGGCTTCGGGATATAGTCTACTGCACCGTTATTTATTGCCTGCCGGATAATTTTATCGGAAGTAACTGCCGAGACCATAATAATTTTGCTGCCGGAACTGACCTTAAGAATCTGTTCTATAGTCTCAATACCGTCCATACCGGGCATTGATACATCAAGGGTCACCACTTGAGGCTGCATTTTTCTGGCTTTCTCAACAGCTTCATAACCGTTCTCGGCAAATTCCACATTGCAATAACCTAAGGAATTTAAGGTATTGCCTAAATATTTCCTCATAAAAACAGCATCATCCACCACCAGAATCTTTGTTTTTTCCATCCCGCCTACCACCTCTATTCCCGGTTTTAAAAAAATAAATCTAATATATAAGTCGGTAAAAAATGAGACTTATTTATACTTTTTAATACTATATTCTGAAACCAAAAAGCTAAAGGGGATAAAGCCCTTTCGCTTTTCGGTCATATCACTTCGTGAAATCCCACTAATGAAAAGTACTGTCTTTGTATTACAAAAGCAATGCCCCGATGACTTAAATAAGCCATGAAATGTTATAGGTAATACATAAAAGGCTTTTAGTAACCTTTATTAAACAACATTTGAATGCGGGTAGCGGAAAACCCCACAGATACTCATAACTCAGCTGTCGATACAAAAATATGTTTAGATTCCTAAAATTTTTTCAACCTGCTGCTTCATATGATTGCTGCCACAAACGGTTTTATGCTTCACAGCCCTTTTATCAAGGTTCTTTAAGCCCTCAGGTATCTTAAGTCCACACTCTTTAGATAAAATCTCAAGAAGCTCAAATTCTGTTCTGCCCTTTAAGGCCTCTTCTCCTAAAACCGCCTTTACAACACTGGCATTAAATTTAAACGGGCTTGCAGTTGATACTATTACTGTCTTGGTCATGTCACCCGTGGATATTACATATTTGTCATACACGTCTACTCCAACAGCAGTGTGTGTATCAATTACATAGCTATATTCCTTATAAATTGCTTCAATGGTTTTTAATGTCTCAACCTCATTTGAAAAACCGGACCAGAAAATGCCACATATCCTCTTTCTAGTGTCGGGATCGACACTGTACATGCCATCATTCTTCAATTGAGTCATCCACTTATTGATAAGTGCGGAATCATGATCTGTAAGCTCAAATAAAAGCCTCTCAAGATTACTCGAAATCAATATATCCATGGATGGAGATATCGTTCTTTTAAACTCTCTGTTTTTATCATATGTTCCTGTATTAATAAAATCCGAAAGAACATTGTTGTCGTTTGATGCACAAATAAGCCTATTGACGGGAAGCCCCATCTCCATGGCATAGTAAGATGCAAGTATATTTCCAAAATTACCTGTCGGAACTACAATATTTATCTTTTCACCTGTTTGTATCTCACCGCTATTAACCATGTCCGCATATGCAGAAAAGTAATACACTATCTGAGGAACAAGCCTTCCCCAGTTAATGGAATTGGCCGATGAGAACTTCAAACCGTTTTCCTCCATCTTGTTTTTCAGTTCATCATCTGTAAATATTGCCTTGACTCCGTTTTGAGTATCATCAAAATTTCCGTCCACACCAATGGAATAAACGTTTTTCCCTTCCTGCGTAACCATCTGCATTTTTTGAACTAGGCTGACACCCTTTTCAGGGAAAAACACAATTATTCTCGTACCTTCAACATCCCTGAAACCTTCCAATGCAGCCTTTCCTGTATCTCCGGAGGTAGCAACCAGTATTACAATTTCGCCTGTCTCTCCGGTCTTTCTGACCGCCTTAACAAGAAAATGAGGTAAAATCTGAAGAGCCATATCCTTAAATGCACATGTTGGACCGTGCCACAACTCAAGAATATTAACATTTTCATTCAGTTTGAACAATGGTGCTATTCCCGGATGTCCAAATTTTTCCTCAGTATAAGCATTATAAACACAGTCTTTTATCTCTTCATCAGAATAATCGGTAAGGTATGGTTTTAATATGTGTACCGCTCTTTCCCGGTAGTTCATACCGACTAAGGACGCTATTTCATCCATTGAAAGCTTAACCCTTTTCTCGGGAACAAAAAGACCTCCATCCGGTGCTATACCTTGCTTTATAGCCTCAGCAGATAAAACCGACTTTAATCCGCCTCGTGTACTCTCATAGTGCATTTTGCTTCCTCCTATATATACAAATCAAAAAACAATCAGTCCAAATCAATTAGTCTTAATATCCTACTTCTATATAATATATAATATATTTTAAAAAAAATAAAGAATATTTTCTGTAATTCTTATAAATGTGCAAACATCAACACGAACCCAATAACCGCCTTAAAATGTATATAAGACCACATCTTCTAATTATACTCATTATACTCATGGGGTATTTCCTCACGAGAGCATAATATAAGGCCTTTCTCCCTGATTGTATAAGATATTCTTTCTTTCTGTCGTCTAAATTGAAATCCAAAAAAGAAATGTCTCCTGTATCAATTTTTATTATAAAGCAGTTCTTATAATCCTTTACATCAGGAATGCCATAATCATGTACAATAGAAATAATCTTTTTTAATATGCTTAACGAATCTAATATGTTAAACTTATCTCTGCCTTTGAGAATACAGCCAATTAACGGGATAGATAAGGAGGGCTTTATCAGCCAAAGAGGAAAATTATCCAGAACTCCTCCATCCACCAGATAATATTTTTTTGATGAATTGCCGTACATCTTGTTTATTTCAACAGGTTTAAAAGCAAAAGGCACGCTGGTACTCATTCTAATTGCCTTCGCCACTTCGAGGCGATCAGGATCAATACCGTAAAACGAAATATCGTCGGGAAGAATTACAACTTTGCCACGGTTGACATCCACAGCGGTCATTCTAACTTTATAACCCTTTGGATTGGATTCATCGGTTTTTTTTGTCCTGATATCCGCAAAGGTTTTTACACCTTTTTTAAGCAGGGTTTTATACATCCATTCCTCAATAAAATCTCCGTCAAAAAGACATTTTTCTTTGCTGTAGGTGATTATATTCTTGAATATATTTCCCCGCCGACCTGAAAATTCAAAGGGTTCAATTGTGTTGTAACCATTTTTTGTTATGACAGGTATTCCTAAGAAATCCTCAATGCTTTTATCACCGTTATATCTACCGTTCTCGTAATACTGGATAAATCTTTGCACTACCGGCATTTCCCGGGAAATATCCCTCACATTAATCTTGTCAAATTCAGTTTCATAAAGGATTCGTTTGAGTTCCGAGGCTTTGTAACCTGCACCGATTAAAGCCCCAACCAGAGCTCCTGCAGATACTCCTGCAATGGTATCGAATCTAAGCCCCTTTGCCTCAGCAGCTTCATACATGCCTATATAAGCAATACCCTTTATTCCACCGCCTCCCAAC
>DAOOJC010000225.1:0-3943 GCA_035384905.1 Acetivibrio sp.
GTATTAGCTATGACTGGGACAGAGAGGTTGCTACCTGCCATCCTGATTACTATAAATGGACACAGTGGATGTTTTTACAGCTCTATAAAAGAGGCCTTGCGTATAAAAAGAAATCCTATGTAAATTGGTGTCCTTCCTGTGCAACTGTTTTAGCTAACGAGCAAGTAGTGAATGGTGCATGTGAGCGTTGTAAAGCTACTGTAGCAAAAAAGGAATTGGAGCAGTGGTTCTTTAAGATAACTGACTATGCCCAGAGGCTTTTAGACGATATTGACAAGATTAAGGGATGGCCAGATAAGGTTAAAACGATGCAGCAGAACTGGATTGGCAGAAGTGAAGGGGTTGAGGTTGACTTTAAGGTTGACGGTATGGATAAGGTTGTGAGGATTTACACCACAAGACCGGATACCATATATGGCGTTACTTACATGGTTATAGCTCCGGAGCATCCCATAGTTAAGGAATTGATTAAGGGAACGGAACAGGAAGAGGCTTGTAAGGAATTTATAAATAAGATGTCCTATCTCAATGAAATTGACAGAACATCCAACGAGGTGGAAAAGGAAGGAGTATTTACAGGAAGATATGTTATAAATCCCTTGAACAATGATAAGGTACCTCTTTATCTTGCAAATTATGTTCTTGCAGAGTACGGTACCGGGGTTGTAATGGCTGTTCCGGCACATGACCAGAGGGACTTTGAGTTTTCGAAGAAGTATGGTTTGCCGATTAAAGTTGTAATTCAGCCGGAAGGTCAACAGCTTGATGCTTCAAAGATGACAGGAGCCTTTGAGGATATCGGATACCTTACAAATTCAGGTAAGTTCGATGGTGTCAGAAGCGACGAGGCTATAGGTAAAATAATTGAATACATTGAACAGATGGGTTACGGTGAGAAAAAGGTGAACTTCAGGCTAAGAGACTGGTTGATTTCAAGACAGAGGTACTGGGGGGCACCGATACCTGTTATATATTGTGATGACTGCGGTATAGTGCCTGTACCGGAAGATCAGCTTCCCGTTATATTACCGACGGACGTTAAATTTACAGGTCAGGGAGAGTCTCCCCTTTCCACAAGTGAATCTTTTATTACTGCAAAATGTCCTAAATGCGGGAAGATGGGCAGACGTGAAATAGATACAATGGACACTTTTGTGTGTTCTTCATGGTATTACTTGAGGTATTGCGACCCGTGCAATGCTAAAGAACCTTTTGATAAGGAAAGCATAGAATACTGGATGCCCGTGGACCAGTATATCGGCGGTGTGGAGCATGCAATTCTGCATCTTCTGTATTCAAGATTTTTTATGAAGGCCCTTTATGACATGGGATATGTTGCGTATGATGAACCCTTTACAAATCTTCTGACTCAGGGTATGGTGCTTAAGGACGGGGCTAAGATGTCCAAGTCTTTAGGAAATGTTGTGAGCCCTGAAGAAATAATTGAAAAATACGGTGCTGACACTGCAAGGCTGTTTATTCTGTTTGCTTCTCCGCCGGAAAAGGATCTGGAATGGAGCGATCAGGGTGTTGAGGGTTGTTATAGGTTTATCAACAGGGTCTGGAGAATTATTAATGATTTTATTGATACGGTAAAGAAAGACCAAACCATCGATACCTCCAAATTTACCGGTGAGGATAAGGAACTGTGGTTTATGGTTAATAACACCATTAAGAGAGTAACGGATGATATCGGACAGAGGTTTAACTTTAACACTGCGATAAGTGCAATTATGGAATTGGTTAACTCATTATATTATTACAAAGACAAAGTGGCGGATGAAAATAGGAACAGTGCATTGTTAAAAGCAGCAATAGAGAATATGATAATTATGCTGGCACCCTTTATTCCTCATGCAGCGGAAGAGTTATGGGAAATGGTGGGCAAGGAAGGAAGTGTTCATGATCAGAGTTGGCCGAAGTATGATCCCGATGCACTTATAAAAGACGAAATCGAAATTGTGCTCCAGATCAACGGAAAGGTAAGGGATAAGCTTGTTATTCCGTCAAACCTGACCAGAGAACAGGTAGAGGAGAGGGCATTAAAGAATGAAAAGATAATGGCCGAAACTCAGGGTAAAAATGTGGTGAAGGTTATCACAGTACCAGGCAAGCTTGTTAATATCGTAGTGAAGTAGAAATAAACATTTGGTATTTGTTGCTCAGTTCAAAATTGCCTGTACCTATGGCTGTTACAATAGCCGGGGTACAGGCTTTGTGTTTTTGTGAGGGATTCTGTTTGCTAGTGGGATTTCACGAAGTGAAATGGCCAAAAAGCAAGGGGGCTTGATGCCCCCTTGCTCTTGCTAAATTCACATGTAGTTAATGTTCATCATAACCCATGTCATCATATCTTGAACCAACAACCGTTATTTCTATACTGTCCAGAGAAATGCCTTTTATAGTTGGAAGTGCACTGCTGATGTTAGTAAGTGCAGTTTCATCGAAATAGGCACGTACACTGTATTTGCCATCCGCCATCTGTATATGGGTGTACGCTTTTACGTTTTGTGGATTTACAATGATTGTTACCGTTGTCTTTTCGGTTATTTTATACATGGTCTGACCCGGTTTAACGTACTCTCTGTATTTAAAATTATTATAGCTCAGAATTGTACCCGATTCCTTATAACCCTCCAAGACGTTTTTCCAGAATACATGCGTATTCGAACCGTCCACTTCCGTTGAGTGCTTGATTTCTTCAAATGTTTTTACATAGCGGGACGGATCGGCCTTTCTGTCTATTATTTGAAGCCAGTTAACACCATTCAAGCCTATCGGGTCAGATGCTGTAATTACAGCATATTTTGCAGTATAAACAGTACTTTTTTTGGTTGCAGGCTGGTCCTGTATATCCACTGCCTGATTTTTATTGTTTACATACACAAGATTTGATTCGTATCTAAAGGAGTTGATAAGTGCCTGTACAAGGTTCTTGTGCTCATCAGTATCAGCAGTGGTCGGTTTATAGGTTACAGTCTCTACGGTGAATTGATAGGTACCGGTGGGGTTAAAGTAGTAGCCTGACCTGATGGGATAGGCTAAATTCTGATATACTTTATCCGATGCAAAAACAGCCCTGTCCAGTTCGGAATTTCTTGTATCGCCTTTTCTTGCAGCATCCCTGCTTCGTTTATAATTGGCACCCATGCTCGCCGGTATTGACCAGTTGACTTTTCCGCTGTTTTGCTGTGTAAAAGTTCTTTGGTATTTACCGTCTACCTGTGTTGGATTAATCAGTTTACCGTTCTCGTCCATATGGTACATCCAGCGAACAACGTTAAATTTATAGGGATTGCTTGCCCAAAGTAGATTAATTTCCTTTGCAGAGTCAGAATAATCTATCCTGTTACTGTAGGCCTTAGGTTCTATGGTAGCCTTTCCATTATAGATGAAAGCCCTTGCCTTGGTTATGTTGCTTCCAGGCTCGAATTCAGCCATTGCAGTATTATCATGAGGGCAGTCTTGGCAATCTTCAAAACCGCAATAATATTCATATGGCCGATAGACCTCACCATCAAAGGTTGTCTTACCTTCTCTTGACACTGGAACATAGGGGTCATTCCAGTCGGACCATTTTCTATTTTGGGGGTCATCACCAAAGTCAGGTCTTTTTAGCGTTGCATGTATTTGAGGTTCTCGAGTTATTGTTGTAGATGGTTCGTTTATTGAGGGATTATTTGTTACTTTAAAATCCCTCAACAAGTTTTCAGATTGATTTACTACGTCAAGAGAACCTTCTGCATTTCCAGTCCATGAATAACCCGACGGAAGAGTAGCTGTAATAGGCTCATTATAGAGTGGGTAAGTAATTTTCCTGGATAATACATTATAATCCAAATCAAACGCCTGTATTGTCGGAGGCAGAGGAATTTCAATGGTGGTTTCTATTCTATTGTTGGCAAGATAGCTTTCTACAGGATTCGTTCCGTTTTCATTAACA
>DAOOJC010000226.1:0-3940 GCA_035384905.1 Acetivibrio sp.
GATATGATGCCGAAGCTTTTAGCGGGCAGGGACAGTGCGAAAGATGTGGGTGTAAGGGTTTCAATGGAGCTTAAAATTGATAGAAAAGCATCGGTGGAAGATCTTTCGGCTGCAAATTTCAAAAGAATCCAGGAAGCGTTGAGGGTGATAGAGGAAAACCTGAAGGTACTGGGCAGGTATGAACTTTCAAAGCAATATGAGAATTACAGGTTTATTGCATACGGTATTGAAAAGGAGTATTTCAAGGTCATGACCAAGAGGGAAAAACTAAAAAAACTGGATGCAGGGCTGTATTGCATTACTTCAGAGGAGCATTCAAAGGGCCGCAGCAATATTGAAGTTGTGGAAAGTATGATAAAGGCCGGAGTTGGGATAATTCAGTACAGGGAGAAGGATAAAAAGCTGTCGGAAAAGTATTATGAGTGCCTGAAAATTCGGGAAATGACCGAAAAAGCCGGTATTATCTTCATAGTAAATGACAGTGTGGACATCGCAATGCTGGTCAAAGCCGATGGGGTGCATATTGGACAGGATGACATACCCATTGAAAAGGTAAGGGAACTGGTGGGGGAGGAAATGATTATCGGACTTTCCACCCATTCGCCGGAGCAGGCCGAGGATGCAGTAAGACGGGGGGCCGACTATATCGGGGTAGGGCCCTTGTACAGGACATATACCAAAAAGGATGTATGCGAACCGGTGGGGCTTGGGTACCTGGACTATGTGGTGAAAAACATAAAAATACCCTTTGTTGCCATTGGGGGTATCAAGGAGCATAACATGGATGAGGTCTTAAGCCATGGTGCCGGGTGCATTGCAATGGTTACGGAGATTGTTGGGGCCGATGACATAGAGGAGAAGATCGCAAGGTTAAAATCAAAGTTTGGAGAGGGGTTTAATTAAAATGTATAAAACTCAAATGGATGCTGCAAAAAAGGGAATTATAACAAATGAAATGAAGACGGTGGCAAAAAAGGAGGGCTTTTTGGCTGAAGAATTAAGAGAGCTTGTTGCCTGCGGAAGGGTGATAATACCTGCTAATAAAAACCACAAAGGCATTGATCCTGAAGGGATAGGCGAAGGCCTAAGGACAAAGATAAACGTCAATCTGGGAATATCTAAGGACTGCTGTAATTTTGACATTGAACTGGAAAAGGCCAGAAAAGCCATCGAGCTTAAGGCAGAAGCGATAATGGATTTGAGTTCCTACGGAAAAACCCGGGAATTCCGAAAGCAGCTGATAAACATTTCACCTGCAATGATAGGTACCGTACCTGTATATGATGCCGTAGGTTTTTATGACAAGGAGCTAAAGGGCATAACTGCCGAAGAGTTTTTTGAGGTAGTGGAAAGGCATGCCGAAGACGGGGTCGACTTTATGACCGTACATGCCGGTATAAACCGGGAGACAGCCCGGCGTTTCAAGGAGAACGGGAGACTTACCAATATAGTGTCCAGGGGCGGTTCATTAATATTTGCATGGATGGAGCTGACGGGAAATGAAAATCCGTTTTATGAGCAGTTTGACAGGCTCCTTCGGATATTTGAAAAATACGATGTGACCGTCAGCCTCGGTGATGCATTAAGACCCGGGAGCATAAACGATTCTACCGATGCACCGCAGATTCAGGAGCTTATCGTGCTGGGGGAACTGACAAAAAAGGCATGGGATAGAAATGTGCAGGTTATGATTGAGGGACCGGGGCATATGGCTATAAACGAAATTTCTGCCAATATGGTTCTGGAGAAAAGGCTTTGCCACGGTGCACCCTTCTATGTCTTAGGACCGATTGTAACCGATATAGCACCGGGATATGACCACATTACAGGTGCCATAGGCGGGGCAATTGCTGCCGCTAACGGTGCCGACTTTTTGTGTTATGTGACTCCTGCGGAGCACTTAAGACTTCCCGATATCGATGACATGAAAGAAGGAATCATAGCATCAAAAATAGCTGCCCATGCAGCGGATATAGCGAAAGGAATCAGCGGTGCAAGAGAATGGGATTACAGAATGAGTGAAGCAAGAAGAAACCTGGACTGGAATAGGATGTTTGAACTTGCCATAGACGGTGAGAAGGCGAGAAAGTATAGGGAAAGCTCAAAACCGGAGCATGAAGATACCTGTACCATGTGTGGAAAGATGTGTGCGGTCAGAAATACAAACCGGGTATTAAATGGCGAGGATATAAACGTTTTATAGGGTTATATGGATCAGTTCGATGAAAAAAAGAGAATAAAAGAAAAAGGGGGCAAGGGGGAATCACCCCCTTGTTATAAGAAAATCATAATACTAAATATTAAAGGAGCTTGTTTGCTCAAAAGGTTTAGACAAAAAACTGCAGCTTATTGTTTCCTGCTGCAGAGCATACAATAATGTTGTATAGAGGAAAAAATATATTTAAGTCCTTTCGAACAATTATAGTATACAACATATACTTAAATAAGTTAATCGGTAAACTGTACAATAATTAAATCAAATAGTTGTTGCTTTTTTGTGAAAATTAAGCAAATTCCATAATACTATTTTTTTGACAATTGCTTTTCAGCCATTTCAATAAGCTTCTTTGTAATGTTTCCGCCTATTTTTCCTGCTTCCGAAGCTTTGAGATCACCGTTGTAACCTTGCTTTAAATTTATTCCTGCCTGCGATGCTATTTCATATTTCAATCTGTCAAGGGATGGTTTTGAATTTTTGCTGTTTGACATAGTATTCACCTCCTTGCCCACGGTTGAAGTAAACTGGGCATATATATTTTTTGAGATAACAACTGTTTTAAAACATGAAAATTGTTGAAGCAAAAATAAAGGAATTTCAGGAAGTTATGGAGAAATTATTAATATATCTTATTCATCACAAAGCCGGGTGCATTGATTAACTCAGGAAAAATGTTCTGATAGCTGATAACCGGCCGTATTTTCACTGACAAGAATAACATGCACCTTCAAATACTTAGGGGGATCCTATGTATTCTTTAAATATTAAAAGCAACATATTGTACTTAAGGGATATTGGTATGGACGACCTGGGCCATATATTAAAATTGTTCAATGATATTGATAGTTTCAAATTTGCAACGGGTATTTATGAGCCTGTGACATTAAATGAAATAAAAAGATTTTTCTTGAGAAATCTTTTTTCACAGAAAGTTTTCTGTTCCGGCATATTCAGTATTGGCTCCGGTAAAATAATAGGGATGCTGAAGGGCCAGCTTGCATATAATTATGAAGATACTGCTTGGATTAATACCATGATAATAGAACCTGAGGTACAGCGAAAAGGATACGGAACAGAAGCAGTTAATTTGCTGATCGGATACCTGAAGGAGAATTCTAAGGTCAAGAAACTCTATCTTTCTGTGTTGGAAGAAAATTATATGGGGAAACATTTCTGGGAGAAGCAAAATTTCAGCGAAATAATGAGGATTGATAAGAATTCTGCTACCGGTTGCAAGCATAGGGGAATATCAATTATGTACAGACAAATATGACACTCCTGATTACGATTTTCTCAAGCCAATTACAGGATTTTACCATGAGCTTTTCGGTTCTGTTGGGTTCATGGACTCATGCAAATAGCCGATAAATACTATGTGACACCAGATTTAATTAGTGCACTTTAATTATGTCAACTTATGCTGCAATGTTGTATAATAGAATTACTGCATCTGCAGGCACAATAGTATGTTTCACCATTGTGAAAGGCTGAAGTATTTATGTTATAGGGTACTAGTATGACAGTTTGACAAATAGCAATCAGAAAGATATAATAATTGGCATAAGAAAAATGCGTGAATGCTGAACAAGATTTAATTTTTTATTTTATTTGTTTGTAATGGGGTAGAAAAAGAAACAGGAGGATAAGTATGTTTAAGTCTAAGAAGTTTTTACTGTACATAACAGCGTCCGCAATGTCAGTTACCCTTTGGACAAGCACTTC
>DAOOJC010000227.1:0-3932 GCA_035384905.1 Acetivibrio sp.
CGTAAAATACCTTGCTTACGATCTCGGTTCCGGCAATATCAGAGTCAATGCCATCTCTGCCGGACCTATAAAGACACTTTCAGCCAAGGGTGTCAAGAACTTTGGAAGCATTCTGGATACACTTCCGGAAAAAGCACCTCTTAAGAGAAACATTACCCAGGAAGACTTGGGAAATACAGCTTTATACCTTCTTAGTGATTTATCCGGCGGTGTAACCGGTGAAGTAATTCATGTAGACAGCGGCTATAATATCATGGGACTTTAGACACGGCAAACAGTGTATTAAAAGAACTCATATTCCTCTATAGGAAAATGAGTTCTTTTTTATTAACAGGCTCTGTACCTGCGAAACTTAAGTTTTTAGAACATTTTTCTTAACTTTCAGTGGGATTTTCGAACTGTAAGGAGTTTATCTTGTAAACACTTTCAGTGCCTTGTTTATAAACCTGACACTGACAGGAAGGCACGGTCCCTTCTCTCCGTCAATACTGAGTACGATATCCTCCGGACCGTTAATGGTACACCTGTCGGTTGTTATAATTATTACATTTTTATTGTTAATACCGCTATTACTCAAAACGCTAAAGAATATACCTGCCAGATCTATATGGTTACAGTTCTTGACAAGCACTATGTCCATAAGCCCATCGGTATAATCGGCACTGTTTACAATATTGGCAAAACCACCGGCCTGCTTTCCGTTGAGTATGAAAAAAAGCAAAATGTCTTCTTCCAACACTTCCTTATCTGTTTGAATACTAACTCTAAAGGGCTTCATATTTGCCATTTCGCCTATAGCCTTAAGATAATAGGCAAAAGCACCAAAACTCTTTTTCAATTCATTATCCGTGTTGAAAGACACATCTACAAAGATTCCCCCTGCACATGAGCTTAAAAAATATATCTCCTCATTTGCAAGTCCTACATCAACCTCAACAGTTTTTCCCTCAAGTATGACATCAAGGCATTCTTTAAGATCGGTGGGTAAATTCAGTATTGAAGCAAAATCATTGCACGTCCCGGTGGGAATAATACCCAAGGGTACATTCACATTACTTTTTAACATGATATTGCTGACGAAGTTTAGAGTACCGTCTCCACCGGATGAAATTATGTACTTCCATCTGTCCTGTGCCATTAAAGCAGAAATGTACTGTTCACAATTCGTCATAATTCTGCAAGGCTGGAGAAGAATACCCTCATTCTGAAAACGTTCGATTATATAATCGAGCTTTTGTATTATCCTTTGATCCCCTGAAAAGGGATTGTAAATTAAAAGTCCCCTATCCATGCCTTTCTACCTCTCAAAGCCATTATATCTTTGCGTTCTTCTCAATCATAATCGGAAACTGTGACATACCTTTTAAGTTTATACCCTTTGACAAGATAACATTCTTATCAATAATCAAGCTATCAATTTTAACATCCTCATCAATTACCGTGCCCTGCATTATTATGCAATTTTCAACAACAGCATTCTTTTTAATTGTAACACCCCTAAACAGCACAGAATTTGATACCGTACCCTCCACAATACATCCATCGGCTACTATAGAATTAGTAACCTCGGCTTCCTCGTTATATTTTGCTGGAGGCTCGTCCTTCACCTTCGTGTAAACCTTTCCGTTCTCTTCAAAGAGCTGACGCCGGATTTCAGGGTTCAACATTTCCATATTGATTCTGTAATAGGTGTTTATTGTATTCAGGTTTCTCCAGTATCCGTCAAACCTGTATCCGTGTATTTGCAGTGTATTTAGCTTATTAATAATAACATCTTTGACAAAATCGTATTTTCCAAGGGAATTGCATTCCTCCAAAAGGTTTATTAGCAATTCTCTTTTCAAGATATATATACCCATTGAACAGATTGTCGACTCAGGATTGCTGTGTTTTTCTTTGAAATCTACAACTCTTCCGTTATCGTCCATTCTCATTACTCCCATGTATGACAACTCTTCAACCGGAAAGTCACTCATGTCCCTATAGGCAATAGTAATATCCGCTTTCATTTTTATATGGTAATTAAGCATGTCATCAAAAAGCATCTTATACACACAATTGCCCTGTGCTACAACAATATATTCTTCAAAACTCCGCTTTAAAAAAGTGATGTTATGGTACATGGCATCGGCACTTCCCTGATACCACCCCGAATGCTCACCGGCAAGATACGGAGGAAAAATAAACAATCCTTCATTTCTCCTGTCAAGGTCCCACTCTTTTCCCGATCCTAAATGATCCATAAGGGAGCGGAAACTGTACTGAGTAAGTACACCGATATTTGTTATCCCAGAATTTACCATATTCGATAAGACAAAGTCAATAACTCTGTACTTTCCACCAACAGGAACCGCAGTGCTTGAACGCATTTCAGCCAACTCCTTGAGCCTGTCATTTTTGCCGCCGGTAAGAATCATTCCCATTGTACTTTTCATTCACTCTTTCCTCCCTTTAAAGCACTTTTTCCGGACTCAATATTCAAAGAACTGTATTCTTCGCAAGTCAAATAAGCATCTATTACGACATTCTTACCGATTTGACACCCATCTGGAACAACCGCTCTTTCACCCACAACTGTTATCCCGGAATCGTATAGCGAAGGCTTTAACTCATTGGGAATATCCTCGCCGATTCCCATTTTGACATCATTGCCAATGTGCACCCCTTCTCCGATAATACACTTGTTAATATATGAATTCGAACCGATATAGCTATCCGTCATAATAATAGAATCCTCTACCACTGATCCTTCTCCAATATAAACACCCGATGAAATGACAGAGTTTTTAACCTTGCCGTAAATCATACAGCCTTCGGCAGCTATCGTCTTCTTTATACTTCCGTTAGGCCCTATATAGTGTGCAGGCTTAACAGGATTCGGTGTATATATCTTCCATGCAGGGTCAAAAAGATTGAAATCCGGCACCCTGCTGATAAGATCCATATTTGATTCCCAGTATGCCTGTATTGTTCCCACATCCTTCCAATACCCGCTGAATTTATAAGCCCACATACTTCTGCCTTCTCCCATCATTAAGGGTATGATATTCTTTCCAAAATCATGAGCTGATTCATCATCTTTATCATCCCTTATAAGATACTCTTTTAATACATTCCACTTGAATATATAAACACCCATGGATGCGAGATTGCTTTTGGGATTCTGGGGTTTTTCTTCAAACTCATATATTTTGCCCGTTTCATCGGTATTCATTATTCCATATCTTCCGGCCTCTTCCCATGGAACATTTATCACAGAAATGGTAGCATCGGCATTGTTTTCTTTGTGAAAATCAAGCATCTTTGAATAGTTCATCTTATATACATGATCTCCCGACAGAATTATAACATAATCGGGATTATGCTTATCAACATAATGAATATTCTGAAACACCGCATTCGCCGTTCCCTTATACCACTCACCTATTTTTGCCTTCAAATAAGGTGACAGTATGGTAACTCCTCCGTTTATCCTATCCATATCCCATGGTTTTCCAATCCCTATATGGGCATTAAGCTCAAGGGGTTGATATTGTGTCAGCACCCCAACCGTATCAATATCTGAATTAACACAGTTACTCAATGAAAAATCAATTATCCTATATTTTCCTCCATACAACACAGCAGGCTTTGCAATATTCTTTGTAAGTACACCCAATCTACTGCCCTGCCCTCCTGCAAGCAAAAGGGCAATTATCTCTTTGTTAAACATTTATTTTCCTCACCTCAATCGATTTAAGTATACTTCTGTCACTTCTTGCTTCATCCTGTATTGCTCCACTACAAAGATTACATTTACATAGTACAAAAAACATTAAATAATATAATTTTGTTGTAATATATTCTATATTGCAGCCTGCTAATCCTTTAAATTATACATAAATATTTAAATAATATTTCCAATATTAAACTTTTAAAACCGTTAGATTATT
>DAOOJC010000228.1:0-3914 GCA_035384905.1 Acetivibrio sp.
TGCCGAACGGCACGTACGGTGGTGTGAGAGGGCAGTTAATTCTGCCCTACTCGATTAACGGTCAAATGTATTGAGGCTTGAGTAAAATAAGTTATAATAAAAGCAGGATAAATAGGGATTTGCGGAGGTAAACCTATGACGAAAAAACTGTTCTTTCAGGCAATCGGTAAATTTGTCTTCGGGTTGGTTTTTGTGGCATTGCTTCTTTTTCTGCCTGCCGGAACCTTACGATTTTGGAACGGGTGGCTTTTTATCGGTATTCTTTTCCTGCCGATTTCTATAACCGGAATCGTGATGATGATACGCAATCCTGAACTGTTGAAGAAGCGACTGAATGCAAAAGAGAAGCAAAAAGAACAAAAAACAGTAATTTTCCTAAGCGGACTTATGTTTGTTGCCGCTTTCATTGTTGCGGGATTGAATTTTCGTTTCAGCTGGATAGTGCTGCCCGATTGGTTGGTATATACTGCATCCGGTATATTCGTAGCTGCCTATCTTATGTATGTCGAAGTGCTGCGTGAGAATGAGTATCTGTCGAGAACCGTGGAGGTTCAGAAAAATCAAAAAGTAATTGATACTGGGCTTTACGGAATCGTTCGTCATCCTATGTACTTTGCAACTCTGTTTCTGTTTCTTTCAATGGGATTGGTGCTCGGATCTCCTATTTCATTTGTAATCATGTTGTTCTATATCCCCATAATAGTCAAGAGAATAAATAACGAGGAAAAGATTTTGGCACAGGGACTTGAAGGTTATGAGGAGTACAGAAAAAAAGTAAAATACAGAATAATTCCGTTCATTTGGTGATACAAACTCAGATTTAATCTATAGATTATGTTATAACGCCCCCTAACATGTATTTCCTATGCACTAACAATCGTATGAACATATACATAGAAAAATTCAGGGCATTGTTGTACAATAATAATTAGATTTATACACATCTTTGCGTAAAAGCATACGTAAGTTTTATTTAAAGTTCAAGAGGTATTGTTTATATGTTGAAAAACAAAAGAATCAGAATAATAATCATTTCAACCCTTGTTGCATTGGTAATAAGTGCCTTGTACATGCTGGGCATAATATCCGATGAAATAAAGCTCTATAAACTGGAGGCAACTTCCGTACTGGATAATCAGGTCTCTTCCATAAGAAATGAGTTTATGGTCAATATAAATTCCGTTTATGAACTAAGAGCTCTGGTGTACGGAGCCCAAGGCAAGTATGTGGATCCGCAAATAATAGGTGAACGGATATTGAAAAATCCCAATATCCGCAACATTTTGTATGCGCCCGACTCTGTGGTAACACATGTTTATCCTTTGGAAGGCAATGAAGCCGTTATCGGATTGGACTTGCTAAGTCCCGAAAACAAAAGTTATGAGGATGCTAAATTGGCAGCACAGTCTGATGATGTAATTCTTACGGGACCGTATGAATTAAAGCAAGGCGGACAAGCCTTCTCCGCAAGACTGGCGGTCAGGATTCCCGATAAAAATTCCCAATTGAAGTATATCGGATTGGTATCGGTAACCATGAATTTCCCCGATTTAATATCCGAAAGTACAAATAATTTGCATAACAGTTTAAAATATGATTTTATACTGGAAAAAAGACTGAATGACAGTGATGAATATATCGAAATCCATTCGGGCAGAGTTTCGAAATATGACGATTATATATCTTCCGACTTTTCCGTATCCAACATGGACTTCAGATTATCCGTAGTACCGCAATCCGGTTGGTATGATAAGTCGGGAATAATGATTAAAATATTTGCCTTTGTTGTCGTGTCTCTTGCTGTAGGTATAATCATGGGCTTTATCTTCGCCGCCAGGCAGAAACTAATAGAAAAATCCAGAACCGATGCACTGACGGGAATATATAACAGAGCGGGCGGAACTCACGCAATAAATACTATAATTAAAAACAATCTCTATAAAAGCGGAGCCTTTATAATGATGGACTTGGACAACTTCAAGAGTGTCAATGACAAACTGGGGCATCAGATGGGGGATGAGGTACTTATAACCACGGCCGCAATTCTGAAAAATTCCATCCGTGCCACGGATATATTGGCCAGACTGGGAGGAGATGAGTTTATGCTGTACCTTCCGTTTGAGGGCGACTCCGATTTCTTAGATAAAAAGCTTGAGGAAATTCGTATTAAGATGCACCGCGACATCAAAGGCACGGAGGGAGTCGTGACCGTAAGCAGCAGTATAGGCGTAACCTTTTATAACAAAGACAAAAATTTTAATACCCTTTATGAGCAAGCCGATAAAGCCCTCTATCAGTCAAAGGAAAGCGGGAAAAACCGGATAACGATATATGAAGCAAAATCAGACATCGGATAGCGATTTATCGGGGATTAGTCTCTTTATATAAGTATAGATTACATGCTTTTAAGTTATGTTTTTGGGCTTGTATTATAAACCGCATTATGATAAACTGTATTACGATAAAGTTTATCGTGATACAGCAAAGGAGGGTTCGTATGTTTATCGGAAGAGAAAAAGAGTTAAGTACACTCAATCAAAAAATTGATTCAGATAAATTTGAATTCGGTATTGTTTACGGTCGCAGGCGAATCGGGAAGACGGAGTTACTTAAGAAAGTTGTGGTAAAGCACAAAGCAATTTACTATGTTGCCAATGAAATGGGTCTTGACTATAACTTTAAACAGATAAGCGGTGTAGTGGCGAAATATTTTGATGAACACTTTACTTTCGAATCATTGGAAGCATTATTTAAGTATCTTGTTCAAAAGAGCAAAACTCAAAGGATAGTAATAATAATAGATGAATTTACATATTTGATAAAAACAAATCCTGAGATTATGTCTATTCTTCAGAATATCATTGATCATTTATTGATAGATTCAAGGTTGAAATTAATTATTTCAGGAAGCCATGTGGGAATGATAGAAGATGCTTTAGCATATCAAAAGCCGTTGTACGGCAGGGCCACATTCAAAATGAAAATAGAAGCTTTTGACTATTATGATGCGGCAAAATTTTATCCGAAGGTCTCGAATGAAGATAAGGTCAGGTTATACAGCATTTTTGGCGGTGTTCCGTTTTACAACAGCAAGATAGATGATAATAGAAGTGTTGAAGATAATATTAAGACTCTTATCATTGAGAAAGGAGCTGTTTTTGAAGATGAAGTTTCTTTCTTCTTAAGTCAGGAAGTCAGAAGTGTAGCTACATACGGCAAGATTATTAATGCTATCGCATCCGGTGCAACACGGCTTAACGATATTTCTACCAAGAGCGGTTCCGGTAATACCGGTACAACATCCAAGTATCTGGACCTCTTGATACAGTTAGGCATAGTAGAGCGGGAATATTGTTTCGGTGAGGGGGCAAATTCCAGGAAAACAATCTATCGTATAAAAGACCGTTTGTTTAATTTTCACTACAGTTTTATTGAGAAGCACAAGTCACAGAGAATAATAATGACTCCCGACCGCTTCTATAACACTGTGGTTAAAAACCATCTGGACGAGTATGTTTCATTGGAATTTGAGCAGGTTTGTAAAGACTTTTTGAAGCGGAAATATAAAGAAACTATTGAAGAAATCGGACGTTACTGGTACAACGACAGACAGGAAAAGAAAGATATCGAGATAGATATCGTAATGAGGGCGAACAACTTGTTATCTGTCTACGAGTGTAAATGGACAGATAGTCCTGTCGGAACCAAAGTCGTGAATGAGCTTGCAAAAAAAGCTAAAAGTTTAGACTACCGGAGCTTAGGTTTTTTCTCGAAAGCCGGCTATGACAACCAGGAATATAAGGCGGACTGTTATATTGTTGACGATCTGTTTTCCATAAATTAAAAAGGAGTGACAACCACATGGATATTAAAAGAATTAAAATAGAGTATATGCCTAAAATAACCGATGACCA
>DAOOJC010000229.1:0-3895 GCA_035384905.1 Acetivibrio sp.
ATATCTTTTGACAACTCGATTACTGTGCATAGCAATAAATACACCCATGATGGCAACTCTGTCCGCTATATCCTCCAATATCTCTCGACCGGGTACATCCGCATTCTTTTCTTTGCCCTGCGTCTTTTGCACGGGATGCCCTTTTGCCAAACAATGCTTCAAGATAAGCTCCGTCTATACAATGTCCCTTCTTCACCCCTGATACCCCTTCAATAACCGGACTGCTGCATGCATAAACAGTAACTCCGAATTTATCGGCAGTCTCAACTAATTGGCTTACAAATTCAATTTGCTTTTGCTGTGAAGGAACTGAACAATTAAAATTGGACTTTTTCATTCTTTGTTCTACTTTTTTATACAGGCAAAGAAAACTTACGGTACAACGGTTTACGCCAAAGGATGAAATATCCCTGCATAAAGTCTCAAACATCTTTAACCTAGCCCTCTCAAGGTTATCCGGTACCGGTTCCTTTTCTCCTTCTTTACTAAAAACAATAGGGTCAAATCTCCAGTTAATTTGCTGAGGAGAATACCTTAGTGCCAGTTGTTCCATCTGCTTGACTGCCTCATTGGTATCAACAACATTTGGTTCTAAGACTCTTGAATATCCTGTGATTGTAAACTGAAAGTACAAATTATACATCGACAAATATTTAGGATCTTTAAGAACATTGGCAAATGACTTTGACCACAAGCAAATTGAGTGCACCTTTTCACAAGATAAATCCACTATGTATGCAGACCCGTTGTAGGGATTTTTTACCATTGCATATTTATTTTTCAGACATTCCTGCAGCCAGTCATAATAAAAGGCCGGAATATCCGTTCTTCTGCTGCAGCTTATTATTTCAAGCATCGGATCCCAAATTCCTCCACAAAGTATTTGTCGCTATATCAAAGTTTACTGTTTAACTATTTTACCACAGTTTACCTTATAATCAAAGTAAGTAAAGGAATTTTAAAAAAACTAAGGCAGAATACCACCTTAGTTAATTAATGTATATAAAACTCTACAAACTTAATCTTTCATGTTTTGTCGCCTGTAAATTTGCTTATTGTGCATTCTTCTTTACCCAAATAACAGGAACCGCTATGCCGATACAGCAACACCTCTTGTTTCAACTCTGTTTACAATTCCCTTAATTCTAATCGCCGCATCCAGCAAAAACTGCGGACTGTACGAAATCCTCAGGTCCACCCCTTTTATCTCCCTGCATTTTTGCAAGACATACAGCCTTGCACCAGCAATACTCCTCGCAATTTCGCAAATGTCATCCATATCAAGTCCCGGTGCAACGGTGGTACGGAATTCATATGCCACGATACCTCTTTTTAAGATTTCTATGCTCCTCTTTATTTGGGCAATGTCCACATCTGTGCCGCAGACTTCGCTGTACTTGTCAAATGGGGCTTTGATATCCATGGCGATATAGTCAACCAAACCTTTATCGATAAGGCCTTCAATCACCTTGGGATTAGTACCGTTGGAATCCAACTTAACCGGATAACCCAACTTCTTAACCTTTTTTATGAAATCTCCCAAGTCCTTTTGGAGGGTGGGCTCTCCACCGCTAACAACCACGCCGTCCAAAAAGCCCTTCCTATCCGAAAGCATATTCAAAAACGAATCTTCATCCACCAGTTCTTCACTATTGCCACCGGAGATGAGCATTCTGTTGTGGCAGTAAAAGCAATTCATATTACAGCCCGGTGTAAAAACAACAGCTGACAGTTTTCCCGGGAAATCTACAAATGAATTCTTTTGAATTCCGGAAATTATCATGATACCTTCTCCACAAGTTTAAATTTCTTCCGCGTAAAATACTCTTCCTTTTTACCTATGTTATAGTTCTTTACCGGCCTCAAATATCCGGTCACCCTTGACCATACTTCCGTTTCGCTGCCGCACTTCGGACATTTGAAATGCTCTCCCTTTATATAGCCGTGTTCGTTACAGATACTAAAGGTGGGCGTAATAGATATATACGGCATTTTATAGTTTGTAAACACCTTTTGTATAAGCCGTTTACACACCTCAATATCCTCAATGCTTTCTCCAAGGTAAAGGTGTTGAACCGTTCCGCCCGTATACAATGATTGCAGCTCATCCTGAAGCTCCAAAACCTCAAAAATGTCGTCGGTGTATTCCACCGGAAGCTGCGATGAATTTGTATAATAAGGAGTTTCTTTTCCGGCGGTAATTATATCCGGATATCTTTCCCTGTCCAACTTTGCCAGTCTGTAGGATGTTCCCTCTGCCGGAGTTGCCTCAAGATTATAAAAATGCCCTGTTTCGTTCTGGAAGTCAATTAAAATATCTCTCAAATAATTCATAATATCTATGGCAAACTTCTGTCCCTCCTGGGTTGTGAGGTCCTTCCCCATAAAGTTTTCCAACGCTTCATTCATGCCTACTATTCCAATGGTATTGAAATGATTGAACCAGTATTGTCCTGTTCTTTTCTTAACATTTCTGAGAAAATGTATCGAATAAGGGTACAATCCCTTTTCCGACTGCTGTTCAATTATCTTTCTCTTAATCTCCAGCGATGTTTTTCCGATATTCGCAATCTTCCAAAGCCTTGCCTTGAACTCGCTCTCCGAATTTGACAAATAACCTATCCTCGGAAGGTTAATTGTGAAAACCCCTATGGAACCAGTCAGGGGATTGCTGCCAAAAAGTCCTCCCCCTCTTTTACGAAGCTCAGTGGTATCAATTCTGAGACGGCAGCACATGGAAACCGCATCCTCCGGAGAAAGATCGGAATTTACATAGTTCGCAAAATATGGTATGCCGTATTTGCATGTAATTCTCATAAACTCGTCCACCACAGGGTTGTCCCAATCAAAATCCTTCGTTATGTTTATTGTAGGTATGGGGAAAGTAAACACCCTTCCCTTTGCATCACCCTCAAGCATGACATCGCAAAATGCCTTGTTGAATATGTCCATTTCCTTTTGAAACTCGCCATAGGTATGTTCGGTGTACTTTCCACCGATTATAACCGGCTCGTCCTTTAAGGTGTTGGGAACTTTTATATCAAACGTGAGGTTGGAAAAGGGACATTGAAATCCTACCCTTGTAGGAACATTTATATTAAAAATAAACTCCTGAAGGCATTGACGAACTTGTTCATACGTCATGTTGTCATGACGTATGAACGGTGCACAATAGGTGTCAAAACTGGACCATGCCTGTGCACCAGCTGTCTCCCCCTGGGTTGTAAATGTTGAATTTACTATTTGTCCTAAAAAGGACCGCAAATGCTTTGCAGGTTTGCTCTCAAGCTTTCCTTCAACGCCACCGAATCCTTCTAATAACAGCTGACGCAAATCCCACCCGGCACAGTACGGACCGAAAAAGCCAAGGTCATGTATATGGCAGTCCCCATTTTCATGGGCCTCCCTGACCTCTATGGGGTAAATTTCATGGAGCCAATATTTTTTTGTAAAGGTCTCCCTTACGTAATTGTTAAGACCGTTAATGCTTTTTTGAGTGTTGGCGTTCTCCTGGATATGCCAATCCCTATCTCCAAGATAGCTGGTAAACAAATCAATGGTAGCACCCACCAATGCGTTCAGGTCGCGGGCACTCTTCCTTTTCTCACGGTATAATATGTATGCCTTTGCTGTCTTGGCATGACCGTTTTCAATCAAAACCTTTTCAACAATATCCTGAATTTCCTCCACACCGGGTATACTATCCGAATACAGCTTCTGTAAGATTTCATCCACCTGACGGCAAAGTTCTTCTGCCTTGGCAAAATCGTTGCCTCCGCAGGCTGCAGCAGCACTAAAAATTGCCCAGGTTATTTTTTCAGGCTGGTATCTTTCGTACCTTCCGTCTCTCTTTGATATTTTTGTAATCATTTAGACATCTCCTATTTATTTTTCT
>DAOOJC010000230.1:0-3894 GCA_035384905.1 Acetivibrio sp.
CCGCGCCGGATCTTTCAAAAAAGGAAGGCATAAGGGATAAGGCCATGCTTGAGCTTCTCTATGCTACCGGTATAAGGGTATCAGAGCTTATTTCTCTGGATCTGTCGGATGTAAACCTTGAAATGCGATATATAATGTGTAACAAGGGTACAAGGGAGAGAATGATTCCCATTGGTTCATTGTCGGTGAATGCCATGAGGAACTATCTAACCAAATCCAGGAACCTCTTGATACAAAGAAATGATGAAAAGGCTTTGTTTGTCAACGTGAACGGAAAAAGACTTACACGGCAAGGGTTTTGGAAAATAATCAAGCAATATAAGAATCAGGCTAAAATTAATAAGGATATTACTCCTCATACTTTGAGGCATTCCTTTGCGGCTCATCTTTTGGAAAACGGAGCTGATTTAAGATCCATACAGGAAATGCTGGGACATTCCGACATATCTTCAACGCAGGTTTATGCTCAGATTGCGAAAAACCGGTTGAAGGAGGTATATAAAAAGACTCATCCAAGAGCGTAGAATTTTGGCGGGTGTAAATTGAATTCTTTGTATTGTTTGAATTTTGTATTATAATGAAAAGGTAAGATGATTCTATCTTGCCTTTTTTAGTTACCGGTTTTATTGAGAAGAAAGGATGTAAATCGCGGGTCTTTAAATAATCAGCAAAGGAGTAGTGGTCTATGAAAAGAGCAATAATCATTGTTTTGGACAGTGTTGGAATCGGAGAGCTTCCCGATGCACAAAAATACGGCGATAAAGGAAGCAACACTTTGGGAAACATAGCAGCCAATATCCCGGGTTTTTCCCTTCCAAATCTTGAATCACTGGGTCTTGGCAATATTGATAACATAAAAGGAATTAAACTGGCAGAAAATCCTATCGGATGCTATGGAAGAATGGCTGAAAGGTCTGCCGGAAAGGATACCACTACAGGACACTGGGAGATTGCAGGCATAATTATGGACAGGCCGTTTCCTGTATATCCCGATGGGTTTCCTCCCGAAATAATCGACAAATTCGAAAAATCTATAAATACTAAGATTATTGGGAATTTTGCAGCTTCAGGGACAGAAATAATAAACATGTTAGGAGATAAGCATGTAAAGACAGGCTATCCAATCGTGTACACTTCTGCAGACAGCGTATTTCAAATAGCTGCTCATGAGGAAATAATTCCGGTACAAAGACTTTACGAAATGTGCGAAATTGCAAGAAGCATTTTAACCGGAGAACATGCAGTGGGAAGAGTAATTGCCAGGCCGTTTGCCGGTAAGTCGGGAGAATATAAAAGAACCGACAGAAGAAGAGATTTTTCCCTTGACCCGATCGGGAAAACTGTTTTGGACTATGTGAAAGAGACGGGTTATGAGGTTAAAGCCGTTGGAAAAATTGAAGATATATTTAACAAAAAGGGTATTACCGATGCGGTCCACATCCACGATAACATGGACGGCGTCGATAAAACCCTTCAGTATATGAAGGAGGACTTTGAAGGTATTCTGTTTACGAATCTTGTGGATTTTGACATGCTCTATGGGCACCGCAACGATATAGAGGGATATGCGAAGGCACTAATGGAGTTTGACGGTAGAGTAACGGAAATACTATCGTGCCTTAAGGATGATGATATTTTATTTATCACTGCAGACCATGGCTGCGATCCTTCAACGGAAAGTACAGACCACTCAAGGGAGTACGTTCCTCTTATTGTATACGGGAAAAATTTAAAGAGGGGTATAAATATCGGAACAAGAAGCACTTTTTCCGATATTGCACAAACCGTTGCCCAATACCTTGGAATAGATGCCGGGTTTAAAGCTACAAGTTTTCTGGAACAAATTCTGTAAATGATGTAAGAACAGAAAATACACTATTTGGGGGTTATGTCAATGAGAATGATCGATCTGATAAATATAAAGAAGCATGGTGAAGTCCTGACAGCAGCTGAAATCGATTATATAGTTCAGGGCTATACCAAGGGTAAAATCCCCGATTATCAAATGTCAGCCTTTTTAATGGCGGTTTACTTCAAGGGAATGAGCCCGGAGGAAATTTCGAACCTTACAATGTCAATGGTGAATTCCGGAGAAGTAGTTGACCTTTCCGGTATTGAGGGAGTTAAGGTTGACAAACACTCCTCGGGGGGAGTGGGAGACAAGCTTAGCCTAATAATAATTCCCTTATGTGCGAGCCTGGGAATTCCTGTAGCAAAGATGTCCGGCCGGGGATTGGGACACACCGGCGGGACTATTGACAAGCTTGAGTCAATAGAAGGGTTTAGAACAGAGCTTTCCAAGGAAGAATTCATTAATAATTTGAACACGCATAAAATGGCAATAGTCGGTCAGGCTCAAAACCTAACTCCGGCAGATAAGAAGATATATGCCCTTAGGGATGTTACGGGTACTGTTGACAGTATTCCCCTTATTGCAAGCTCAATAATGAGCAAAAAGATAGCTTCGGGATGTGACCGAATAGTATTGGATGTAAAGGTGGGATCCGGGGCCTTCATGAAATCTGTTGATGAAGCAGTGGTTCTTGCAAAAACCATGGTGGATATCGGCAAATCCCTTGGAAAAACAACCGTTGCTGTTGTTACCGACATGAATCAGCCCCTTGGGTATGAGGTAGGAAATGCCAATGAAGTAAGGGAAGCAATAGATGTACTTAAAGGCAACGGTGCCGTGGACGTAACTGTCATAGCACTTACGATTGCATCTTATATGGCTGTTTTGGCAGGCTCATATCCTGATTTTAAATCGGCATACAACAGTATGAACGAGTTGATTAAATCGGGGAAAGCACTGGAAAAGTTTAAGGAACTTGTAAAAATACAGGGCGGAAATGTGGGGATTGTCGAAAACCCCGATTTACTGCCGCAGGCAAAAAATCATATAGAAATAAAGGCTGAAAAAAGCGGATTTATCAATTCAATAGATGCCGAAAGCATAGGTGTATCGGCGATGCTTCTTGGTGCCGGCAGAAGAACTAAAGAGGACAGAATAGACCCTTCGGCAGGTATAACAATTGTACGCAAGGTTGGGGATGAGGTTAAAAGCGGTGATACCTTGTGCGTACTTCATACAAATATGCAGGAGTGTAACGATGCACAAAAACTGTCTCATAATGCTTTTGTGATAAAGGATGAGATGCCTGCACCGATTAAGTATGTATACGAAGTTGTAGAGTGAAATGAGGAAAATTAGGAAGAAATATTGCAAAGTAAGTTTTAGCCGCCTGCAAATATTCCTGGAACTTTTGATTTGCAACTTAAAATTTAGTATATCCAAGCATTATTCTGCATAAAAATCTAATAATGATAAATGCTTGGAGGGGTCCTTAAGTGTTGAAAAATATTTTCAGTATTTTTTTAGCAGTTATTTTATTATTAAACATAGCGGCAATACCTGTTTTGGCCGAATCTGACCTTGATGAACCGGTTTACGATGTTGAGGCCGTTGCACAGATAACGTCAAATACGAATATTTTTGAATTAAAGGCAAAAGCCCATGTCTTGATGGATGCGACGACAGGCCAGGTTCTTTTGGAGGGAAACAGCCACGAAAGAATGCCTATTGCGAGTGTAACCAAGATTATGTCCATGCTTTTGATAATGGAAGCTATTGATTCGGGGAGAATTAATATGGATGACATTGTTACTGCATCGGATTATGCATCGGGAATGGGAGGATCGCAGGCCTATATCGAGCCGGGGGAACAATATTCTGTCAGAGATGCTTTAAAAGCGGTTGCAACTCACTCATCCAATGACGTAACCGTTTCATTGGCAGAGCTGGTTGCGGGAAGTGAACAGGGCTTTGTGGTTCTTATGAATGAAAAGGCAAAGGAGCTTGGAATGAATGACACCAATTTCCTTGATTGTACGGGA
>DAOOJC010000231.1:0-3891 GCA_035384905.1 Acetivibrio sp.
ACAAGGTAGTTCTTGTTGGTTTCGGAACCTTTGAGGTTAGACAAAGAGCTGCAAGGAAGGGAAGAAACCCACAAACAAAACAAGAAATCACAATCCCTGCATCAAAAGCACCTGTATTTAAAGCAGGTAAAGGATTAAAAGAGATTATTAACAAGAAGAAATAAATCTCTATTTTCTAGTTGTAGGATAATTAATAATTAATTATTAAAGACCTATCATTGTGATAGGTCTTTAATAATTGTCAGCTTTAACCCAAATTATCCCGCTTTTTAAATTATTGCCTTATGTTCATAGTTAACCTAATCCTGTCAGCCATCATTGCAATACACTCAGAATTTGTAGGCTTACCTTTACTGGTACTAAATGTATATCCGAATAACGAGTCCATTGTATCGGGATTTCCCCTTGCCCAAGCACTCTCAATAGCATTTCTTATTGCTCTTTCGACTTTTTGTGATGTAGTGTTATACTTTTTAGCCACTTCAGGATACAAAGTCTTTGTAATAGAAGTAAAAGCCTTGGCGTTTATAACCGTCTGGATAATAGCCTCGCGTAAATACTGATATCCCGCCATATGAGGCGGAATACCTACCTCATGCATTAGATTTGTAACCTCCACCTCTATGTCATAGGTTCTGTCAACATTAGTACTGGAGTTTATCAGCTCTGAATTTTTCACGACAGGCTTATTTGAAAAAGCTGACATATACTTCTCCTTATACAATTGACGGATCCTTTTAACCAAAACGTCTGCATCAAAAGGCTTTATTATGTAATATTCAGCACCAAGTGCAACTGCTCTTTGAACAAAAACATCCTGACCGATTGCAGTAAGCATGATAAACATAGGTTTAAAATCTATTTGCATGGAAGAAAGCTTTTCTAAAACTCCCAATCCATCCAAATTAGGCATAATAATATCAAGCACTACCACATCAGGCTTTAATGACACAATCAGTTCTAAAGCCTGTAAACCGTCCTTAGCAATTTCTACAACCTCAATGTCTTCAAATTGCTCCATATACTCTTTTAGTAGACCTGCAAACTCATAATTGTCATCAGCTATCAAAACAGAAATTTCGCCCTTCATCTCATTTTCCGCCTTTTCTAAATTAATAAAAAAGAATAATGCTAAATTGTGCTATGATTTTCGTGAAAAACTCTTTTCACTTACTTATTCAAATTTTCGCGAAATCACATGCTATAACCTGTTGAACATGTCTGGTAAATGTAATCTGCCTATTATATTTATATTTTTTTAAACCTTAGAAGCTATAAGTCCTAAAAATAATCTCCAATTCTATTATAATATAAAATTGTATAAAAATATACTTATTTTGCTAATATCAGTTGTATAAACTCATATCTGCCCCGGATTCAGACATTAATCCTACAAAATCCGGGAAAGTTATATTAATGGCTTCAGCTGTGTCTATTATTGTCTCCCCTTGTGCATTTAGTCCCGCAACGGCCAATGCCATTACTACCCTGTGGTCATAGCACCCATTGACCCTGCATCCTTTTAAGCGGCTTTCACGAATGACAAGTCCATCCTCAAGTTCCTCTATGTCCGCTCCCATACTACCAAGCTGTTCGCACATAACATGAATCCTATCAGTCTCCTTAAGCCTTGCCTGCGGTACGTTTACAAGTCTGGTCTCTCCTTTTGCAAAGCATCCTGCAACAGCCATAACCGGAAGTGCATCCGGTATTGCATTCATGTCGATTTCCCTTCCTGTTAGCTCCTCTCCCTTAACAATGACGCTCCCTTCCCGTATCCTAACCTTTGCCCCCATATCTTCAAGTATGGCAAAAACCTCCTTATCTCCCTGGGGATCCGTCATATCCAGATTGTCCAGAATAAATTCCTCACCGGATATGGCAGCCTGAACGGCAAAAAAGCTGGCTGAAGAAAAATCTCCCGGAATGGTAGCATCAAAAGGATTGTAGCTTTGCCCTCCCTTTATGTAAAAAGTTTTATAGTCGTGGTTTAAATATCTAATCCCCAGCTTGTCAAGCCACCACATGGTCATATCTACATAAGGCCGTTCATTAAGCCTTGTAAGGATTACTTCCGTATCTGAATCAATAACAGGTGCATTTATGAGTATGGATGAGAGATACTGAGACGTAATAGAGTCAAGCTCCGTGCTGCCCCCCTTAAGCCTTCCTTTAACAACTACAGGTGCGATTCCGTTTCCCCTTGTTGAAAAAACCTGTGCACCAAGGTTTCCAATTGCACACAGTAACGGGTCCAAGGGTCTTTTTCTGATCTGATCATCGCCTGTAAAAACTGAATAACCCTCACCCAGTGCGGCTGTCATTACTCCGAATCTTAGAGTAGTGCCTGAATTACCTACATTTACAACATCCATAGGAGTCTTTGGATTCGCTCCAAAGCCCTCAATAACATATCTGTCTTCAAGATGATTAATCTTCGCCCCTAAAGCCCTACAAACCTCTACAGCAGACAATGCATCGCTGGAAACAAGAGGATTCCTGATTTCCGATTTACCTTTGGCAAGGGCTCCTAAAAATAACGCCCTTATGGTATGGGACTTTGACCCCGGAATCATAATCCTGCCAGAGGCTTTTGATTTTCTAACTCTTAATAACATAACAATAACCCTTTCTACCGTACTAAATTGCATTATAATAATACATTGTTTAATTAAAATTAACAACTTTAGGTTATAAATAAAAAAACATATCCATTGCCTGTACATGAATACTCTATATATATTTTAATATAAAATGGCACTTAAATAAATATTCAATATTTTTTATAGGAAGAACTTTTATATTATCAAATATTCTATAGCTTTGGGTAAACATACAGTTTTAAACTTTCCAATTTTGTGTTAAAATAGTTTTACAACTAAAAAATAATGTCAGGTATTGATAATGAATGGTACTGTATTATTAATTGAATACTCTGAGTATGAAAGGGAAAAAATCAAAATAGTATTTGATAACATCGGAGAGTATGAGTTTATTGAAATAGATAGCCTGAAAAAGCTCTACAAGACTATCTCAAGCTTGGACTCTGTAACTCTGGTAATTATGAATTTGGAATTCCCTGTAGAAAATGAAGGCCTTGAGACCCTGTCACTACTTAGGAAAAACTCATCAACAGCCAACACTCCTGTTATTATTGTTACAAAATCCGATAATGCAGTATACCGTCATGCTGTTCAAAAGTTTAAAGTAAGGGACTTTATAATTAAGCCCTATCAAACAAAACGACTTGAGAATTCCATAAGGAGTATATTAAGAATTGAGCAAAATTTCCGGTATGAATTTGACAGTGCAAATGTGATTACAATGTCCATTGAAGACTATATATCCAAGGAGTTTAAAATAGCCTCAAGAGCAGGTCAGAATCTGTCCATAATCCTTATTACTCCTATAGATGTGAAAAAGGAAACCGCAGATCAAACCAAGATAACACCGGAATTAAAGGAGCAAATATATAAAATAGTTGTTGAAAAGGTCAAGACCCTTTCAAGATCAACTGATACGGCTCTTTTAAACGGAAACAAGGACATCCTTGTTATATTGCCCTTTACTGATTCTTCCGGAGCACAAAAGGTTTTAGAAAAAATCAAAAACAGTGTTGAAGAGGGTCTTAGACAACTGGGTATTAACTACAGCGACTATTTTTATTCTGTTTCTGCGACTTTTCCCAATGATGGAAAGTCTTTTCAAAACTTGATGGAGAAGGCCGTTAAGAAGGTTGAGGATAAGATAATGCTCGAAAAAATAACTTCCATTGCGGCGGACACCATGGACAATGCAAGAAAAACATACAAAAAGTATAAACTATAAGGTAGACTATATCTGTATAAATAAATTGGGTTACTACCTTAAATTAATGAATTGGTGGAAGAA
>DAOOJC010000232.1:0-3877 GCA_035384905.1 Acetivibrio sp.
ATTCTTTGATTATTAGATGTGCCGACTATTATTAACCATAGCAGTACAAAAACTCAAGGACACCAAGCCTTCGGTTTCCAGCTATTTCGCAAAAAAACAAATTCCATACCTGATATAGATTAATAATAGCATAACATGTTTATATTTATAATACTATTTAGACGAGAATATAACAATAAAAGTTTTATTTTTTTTAAAAGAAATTTATTCCTTCAAAAAAGCGGACTCCGCATATGTGTTTGCCGCATCCCACAAAATCCATTCCTCATATCCGGCTTCATACACTGCCTTTATCTGCTGTCTAACCTGCTTAGGACCATAGGTCTGATAGTAACCCTTCGGCAAATATGAGGCTGTAAAGTCCTGAAGGTATGGCCTGACCTTTGCCCTGTAACCGTCCACCTTTGATATTCTTTCCTTTGTTTTTAAAAGGACATTGTAGACAACTTCATAGGGTTTTAGATCAGGAGCTTTGAACAATACACCGTTTATAGATTGTCCGACTCCATTGCCCATCATGCCGTGTGAAGCATTGGCATAATGAGACGGATATATCATTGGAGATATGCAGTCTATGTCCATTCCTACACGCTCTAAAACCTGTCCTATACCCTCCCAGTCTCCCGGAGTCTCACATACAATTGCAAATATATCCGCCGAAACAGGTACCCCAAGCCTGTTTATTTCTACAGCTGCCTCCTTTAGAAAATCGGATACCGCATCAGCTTTGGGTGGTGTTTTTTCTCCGTAATTAACCTCTTTATCGCTCACCGTAGGAAACCTTACATAATCGAACTGTATTTCATCAAACCCTTTTTCCACCGCTTCCTTTGCAATATCAATGTTGTATTTCCACACTTCCCTGTTATAAGGGTTCGTCCAGGCAATGCTGCCGTTCTCCCTCCATATTGAACCGTCCTTCCGTTTTACGGCCAAATCCGCCCGCTTTTGAGCAAGGTAATTGTCCCTGAAGCAAACAATTCTTCCAATCACGTAAATCCCATTATCATGCAATAGCTTTAGTACTTCATCCACATCATACAACCGTTGATGGGCACCAATATCCTTTACTGTCTTTATCTCCGACGGATAATTAACTCTTCCGTCCTCTTTTACATCGATTACCACAGCATTCAACTCTGTTGTGTTTATAAGATTCACAAGCTTTTCCATATACTTTTTGTTTCCTGCTGAAGTTCCTGTAACATAAACGCCCTTTACCTTAACATCATTTTTTACAGGTTTTACTGCAGGCGGACTATCTTCTTTGCTGCCTTTATTTTCATTTTGTTGTATAAATTCAATTCGGCTGTTTTTAATATCTTCGCCCGTTATGTTACGATTGCTGCGATTTCTGTTGATGCTTAAACATGCGGCCGATCCTGCCAGAGTCAATATTAACATAATCAAGGCTAAAAAAAACCTTTTGTTCCTTAGCATTTCTTTCCCCATTTCACTCTGTTATAAAACATCACTGCATCGTTTTACTGCAACCTTTTATATATTATTTGCTTTGAAAGATTAAATTTAAACATGAAATCTTTGACTGATGGGATATAATACCACAAAACCTCCGAAGCATTATCGAATTAGCATTCGGAGGTTTTGTTCTCTATATGTAATAGGAGAGATAATAATTATTAATATATTTTATGATTTTACAAACAATCTATGCCGGGAAAACAATTATTTTTCTAAGTATATACCGCTTCAACAATGTAAGGTCGGTAGAGTCAACTTCACCATCACTATTAGTATCGGCATTGGAAAGACTTTCTCCCGTAAGGGACGCCTTTCTAAGTAAATACCTTTTCAATAATGTTACATCCGTCGAGTCAATTTCTCCGTCACAGTTAACATCACCTTTGCTGCCCACAGTTTTACCTTCACCGAATGTAAACCAATCAATATTTACAGCACCTTTAAATACAAGGTACAAGTCATGTTTCCCTGTAACTTTGTTAATATTACAGCTTTGCTCTTCGTATGCATTAAAACCGCCGGTTGATACCACGGGTAATGTGCCTGCAAGAGTACCGGTCGGACTGTCCAACCGCAGCTCGATAGATGTATTGGCAGTTGTTGTGACAAGAGCAGTAAAGGATTCGGCACCATCTTTGAAATCAACATTTTTATAAAGTGTATAATCGCCGTTTTCAATATATCCCAAACCTTTGCCGCCACCGGCAGTGCCTACTATTTGAATGGTAGAAGACTTAATATCGTCATATTCCTCAACTTCCAACCTTGAAAAAGCACTTCTTTCAACCGGTATTACCGGATCTTCAGCGTTCCCGACAAAGGTTGTAACGCTTTGAGGCTCCAAAGTTATTTGGAAAGTATCTCCTGATGCACTTATATCCGATTCTTTCTTAAGATTTTTCGAACTTGAAGTAACATACCTTTCCCATTTTTGTACTTTGGCACCGGGAACAGATATATTAATCGTCTTAGATTCCGTACTTTTATTTATGACAACAGCCACAACATTATTATCCTTCTTGTAAGCGGATACATACACATTGTACGTTGGATTCTTTGTCGCATTAACCCTTACATATCCGGGACGAACAAATTTAGAATAATGAGCCATCATATAACCCCGCTTACTTATAGTACCGTCTTCTTTCATAGGACCATAACTTCTGCGTATATACCACCATACATATGCCTGGAAATTCCCCTCTACCAAAGCATTATGCATATTATAGGCAACGTCTAATGCTTCCGGCCATCGATCCGCCGAATTACTGTCACTATTCGGAACATAAACCTCGGTCATCCAGAGCTCTTTTCCTGCTCCCTTTTGTTCAAAAAGGGGATAGGGCATATTATTGACACTGGTACCGTAAAAATGGGCACCGAGTATATCCAAATTGGCAAGGGCTTGGGGATCGTTCAAAATTGGGTCGGAGATATTTTTCAAATATTGAAATGACTCCGGTGCCATTACTCTGCAATTGATAGACCCTGCGTATTCTTTCATGAAGGTAAGTATTTCCTGTGGAGTCCACCATGTCCAATCATGGGCATAGTCCGGTTCGTTCTGGATAGAAATAGCATACAAATCCACACCATTATTCTTCATATATGCAACAAAATCGTTAAGATACTGTGCATAGGCTGCATACTTATCGTACCTGAGTCTTTTTTGATTGGCCACACCGTTGCGGGTGAAGGTTTCAACCATATCACTCGGTGGATTCCATGGCGAGGCAAAAACTATTGCCCCTTTTTCAATGGCTTTTTTTGCAGTTGCCAATTCTTTAGACCAGTTATTTCTGTTCTCGTCCACATGAATTCTCAAAATAGAGAATCCCAACTGTCCCTCTCCGTTACCAAAAGCGGTTTCTCTTTGTTCTGCTGTCAAATCACTAATCCAAACCGGATGATTCATTCCTCCAAAACCCTGGATTAATTGTTTTTCTGCCGACAAGTCAATGGTAGCTGTTTCTGCCGCATCTGCCATCATTGTAAAGCAGAACATCTGAGTCAAGACAATTGATAATACAAGGGCTATAAGTTGCACCCTTTTTAACTTGCACATGTCAATCCCCCCTACAATTACTAAAAAAGGTTGTTAATTAAAATCAATTACATAATTTGTTTGCATTGCTATTCAACTTCAATTTTAATATATGTCGCATCCTCTCTGTCAAGATCGGTTTCAATGTTTTCTATATAAAGGTTATATTCCCTATGCCTAATATATCTATAAGGTTAATTATAGGACTGGAATGAAATCCTAGTTTCATCCGCCAAACCCGGTACAACTTTATAAGTTGCATCGTCTTTGAATAAATCCGTGTCCTCGTATTTTTTAAGAATTATTTCAAAGTTTTCATGTTTTAAGTAATAACCAGGATGATTCTTCGAT
>DAOOJC010000233.1:0-3876 GCA_035384905.1 Acetivibrio sp.
ACCCTCTGCTTATAACCTTTAGAAAGGTTCTTAATAAGCCTTTTTCTCACATCAGCAATTTTCAGCAGTTCTACAATGTCCGATATCTGCTTCTTCCTCTCACTTCTCTCCACTTTTTTCAACTGGCCTACAAAATTCAGATATTCATCCACGGTCATATCCATGTAAAGCGGCGGATTTTCCGGCAAATAGCCGATGCGTTTCTTCACTTCATTCGGTTCCTGAGCTATGTCAAACCCCGATACCTTTACAGTCCCTTCAGTCGAAGGCAGGTATCCGGTTATTATATTCATAGTAGTAGATTTACCTGCTCCGTTCGGACCCAGAAAGCCAAGGATTTCTCCCTTTTCAACCGTAAAATTAAGGTTGTCGACAGCCAATATTTGACCGTATCGTTTGGTCAAATTCTGTATTTCAATCATCTGGTTTCTCCCCTCCTATTTATTTGTTGTCAAAAACGCAAGCACAATTTCATTATCCTAAATTAATTTTAATAAATTGTGAACAATTTGTAACTAATCGATTTATTTTTTTAAGCGTAAGCCGGTAATTTAATACTTTATGCAAGACCAAGAGCGGCGTGTTAAGAAAAAGATTGCTTTGTAACATCTGATTTCATTGCTAATACAGCTGATTTTACTTAATTTTTTAGACTTACATTATTTATACCGACTTGCTAATTATATAGCTTTTTTGACCTCTTTTCAAGTTGTATTTAAATTGCCATATACGGGCAAAACAAAAACAGCCAATCGGAATGGGCTGTTTGACTTCGGCATCCATTACCAAGAAAAAACAGGCTTAAAATGCCTGTTCATCAATTTCCTGCTTTAAATTTGTGATTTCTTCTTTCGATAATCCTGTAAATTTTACTACAAGGTCTATATCCATATTCTCTTTTAGCATATTAATCGCAACCTCTTTTTTACCATTCTCAAGCCCTTTCTCAAGGCCCTTCTCAAGGCCCTTCCTTGATTCCTTTTTCTAAAGCTTTTTGATTCATTTCTTCAATTGTATTAGCAAGATTGTAAACCATATTTTCCACCTCAATGTAATACATAGGGAGTTTTGCCCTCTGTAATAAAACAGACGGCAAAACTCCCTGAAACTTACAAAGCTTTATGCTTAAAAGCACCAATATTAAATTACACCCTTAAGAAAACACAACTTCTATATTATGTTCTTTGTTATCGCTAAACAGCGGGATAAGATTTCCTTCTATCACACTTCCGTCGACAGTAATCTTAGCATTTCCGTCGGCAATACGGCAAAATCCGTCGGGCTTTTTAATGCTGATATTGTAAACGGCTTTACCGGTGTTTACCGTATATGCGGAAGATTTTTCATTTTCTCTTATCACAGGATCGATTATTATCCCCTTTGTGGTATATTCCAATCCGTATGCGGACATAAGCGTCAGTATCATCCATGTTGATGTTCCGCTCAGCATGGGACCGATATTCTCTCCCGTTTCACTGTTATTGTACTGGGTACAGAACCTTGGATTTCCGCAGACAGAGAAGGGATCCTGCATTGTTCTGTACGGGGCCACAAGGTCTACCATCCAATAACCCATATTGGCCAGTCTTGCGGCAAGTTTCTTGTCCTTAACCTGCTTTGCTGCTTTAAACATGGCTGCCGTACCCATCATTGCCGCATGTTTGAACACTCCCCCATTCTCACGGTCTCCCGGGAAGTAGTGTCCTGTGGCAGTATCATCGGAAAGCTTTCCTAAATCGGTAAGCGTAACAACCTTGATACCGTAAGGGGTCTTGAGTGTCCTTTCAATTACGTCCAGCATAGTCGATATCTGCTCCTCACTTGCAGCATCGGCAAGCACCGACCAACTGAAGGAATTCAAGAAGTATGAGCCGTCAATCTCCGGATCTGCGGAAAGTTTGTCCCCTTTTGCCCCTAAAAATTCGAACTCATTGTTTTTAAACCTGTTGAAAAGTGTCCTTGCAAAGAAATCTTCCTTCCAAGCGTGCTCCTGAAGATTTCCATACAGCTTTTCCGACAGCTTCTTGAGGTAATCATGGTATTCCATGTCTCCCTTTTTGGCACAAAGGCTAATGGTCTCATCTATTGCAACCTTTAATAGGAAGGCATTCATTACACTTTCGGTATAATCGCTTTCAAAAGGATCTCCGAATTTTCCGCCCTTTTCTTCAAGCTGTTTGCGGTAAAGCTTCTCCTTTGTAATACCGTCAATAAAGTTCTTGTCAAGCTTCAAGCAGTCATTCCAGTCCGCATTGTCCAATAGAGGAAGCCCGTGTTTTCCAACGGATATCTCTCCGGAATATTTCAGCAATGCCTTTATTGTATCGTATACAGGTCTTGTACTCTTTGGAGAAGTACCGGCAATCTCCACCTCTTCATCCAAAAATCCTATATCCCCGGTAAGGTTTATATAGCGGTATGCAGCCTGTACAAACCACAAAGCGTCATCCGACCATTTGCCCGGCTCTTTTCCTACCCAGAAGAAGTTGTGGTATGCAAAACCGAACTCAAATATCATTGAACACCATTCTTTGAGCATCTGCTTTACAAAATCGCCTTCTCCCATGCCGACAAAATAGTACATGGCTGCAAATATATCCTGAATCTCCCTGAATCCGATCTCCCTGTAGCCCTTTTGGGTCTGGCAGAAGGACCGGGACACAAAGGTCTGATACAGTATCTGGAACGGAAGATTTTTGTTGACATAGGTATTGAATACGGGATCTTTGCTGTTTATCTGCATGAAACCCCTGTACCTGTCGAAAAACGCCTTAACGGTGTTTAATGCTGCCTCAACCTCTCCGGCCTTTGAGAACCGGTTAATGAGATTTTCTATTTCCAGCTTGTAGGTATCCTCATTGAAATCGGGATTAACCTTGTTGGAAGAAAGACCGGTAAAGTTGTCAGCCACAGCACTGCCCTGGGGCTTTAGCCTGATCTCCCCTGCCAGGGCAAAGAAACCCGGGCCTTTGCGGTAAAAAAGGTTACTGAGCTTGCATAGATTCTCAGGATTTTCAAGGGTTCCGTTCCCTACAAATTCGTTATAGTTTGCACAAAACTCCTTGGGAAACTCAATACCGTCTTCATTTCTTATAATCATTGAACTGAACCTGATGTCCTCTTTGCATGGCTCGGGATAATAATCCGGGCTTATCGCCATGATTGAGCCGTCCTCTTTTCTTAGGATGGATGACTGCATAATTACATTGGTATAGGTTACATCCTCAAAAATAGCATGAGGTGTTGCAGGCCCGAACATACCGGTGTAAACCAGCTTAATGTTCCTTTCTTTGCCGGTCAGGTTCTTTATTTCTATCCTTTGAACCTCAGTAGCCAAAGGCATTCCTTCCATCTGGGGAAGGATAAAAATAGTCCTTTTTATCTCCAGTCCGCACTTGGTCCTATACTGTATTACAGTATGGTTTTGTGAGTGGGTACATGTTGCGGACTCTATATTGGCATCGTTGGGGTCCGCAGAATAGAATATTTTTTTGAAGTCCTCCACCAGATAAAACTGGCGGTTTGCAGGGAAACCGTTCTCTTCCTGTCTCATGTCCCAACGAGTCGCCAAAACCTGGGTTGCGGCATGGGAACGGAAGCTTCCCCTTCCCAGCCTGTCCACAACGCTCTTGGGCGTGGTTTGGAGTGCATGGTCATATCCCACCCTGTTGCCCAAAAGCAAATTTGTATAAAAGTGAGGTCCCGGTACCGGTGTACGAAGGTCTACAACATGCTCTCCGTTTTCGTTCAATACACCGGCCCATTTATCCACATTAGCCAGGATAGCTTCAATTCTCTGCTTTATATTCCCGGGCACATCTATGTTCTGAGCTTGATTTTTGCTGCTTGCAAAAACCTTTACACCATTTTCTTCCA
>DAOOJC010000234.1:0-3845 GCA_035384905.1 Acetivibrio sp.
ATGCGTCCACAGGTTGAGACGTCTATATCTGCTCTGAAGGTGCTGATACCGTCATCAGGGTGGCTTTCAGGATAAGTGTGTACTGTTATGTGGCTCTTATCTAAGTGTGCAAGTACGGTCTCAGGAAGAGGCCCCGGTGTTTCTGCATCGCATGAAGAATCCATATGCCCATTGTTTATTTTTTCTTCACAAATAAGCATGGTAACACTTGCACCTTGAGGCTCATAATCCTGACTCGAGATATTCAGTATATTTGCACCGATTATCGCAGATACATTGGACAATATTTTTGTAAGCCTTTTTGCATTATACTGTTCATCTATATATTCTATATATCCTTTGCGGTGTTCGATGTCTTTTGCATAGCAGATATCATATATATTAAAGCTTAATGTTTTTGTTAGGTTGTTAAAACCGTACAATTTAAGTTTTTTTAATGATTTAATCTCCATGATCTTCTCCTTGTTCTGACCTATAATTTCTATACTTTTTACCCTACTATTATAATTTCATTATGATATTTTGTAAATGGTACACAGAAAATATGTAGATTCACAATTTCCCTGCACATTTTTCTTAACTTACATAATATACATTACAGTAAATAGCTGAATATTTACGATAAAGATTTAAAATGGTATAATATTCACTATATAGAATATAGCTTTTCGGAAAGGGTGTAGTCTTATATGCCAAAGAACGGGTTCGATATAATGGCTGCAATTGATGTAGGCTCAAATTCGCTTAGAATGATTATAGCACAGGTTACATCCGACGGACAGGTGATCCCTCTTGAGGATTTATATAAGCCTACACAAATAGGCAAGGACACCTTTTCTTTTGGAAGAATTCAGGTTCAATCAATTCATGATACCTGTGAAACGCTTAAGGGTTTTAACAGGCTGATGCAGGACTATAAGCTTAAAAATTACAGGGCTGTGAGTACCAGTGGTATTAGGGAAGCCCAAAACAGGGAATATGTGCTCGAGCAGATCAGGATAAAATCCGGGCTTGAGGTTGAAGTGATTAACAATGCCCAGGAAAGGTTTTTGATGTATAAGGCCATCCGCAATTATATGTCCGATGAAAAGAGGTTTGCCGGAAAAGGAACCATGATTGCGGATATTCGTTCGGGTGGAGTGGAGATATCGGTATACAGTGAAGGAAGCCTCAAATTTACGGAGTATATCAAAGTAGGGTCTTTAAGACTTCGTGAGATTCTGGCGGATCTGGAAAAGAGGACTCTTGACTTTCCAAGTCTTATGGAAGAATTTATTGACAGCAGAATTGATTCATTAAAGTCAATTTTGCCTGAGTTTAAGATTAAAAACTTTGTTGGACTCGGCGGGGAATTAAAAACCATAATAAATTTATGCATCGATAAATCGGATGGCGGCAGAAATTACATAAAAAAGGATGAGCTTAAGAAGCTGTATTCCAAGGTGCATAGTCTTACAACCTCACAAATAATTGATGAATACGGTCTTAGCAGGAATCAGGCTGAAATTCTTTTGCCGTCGGTCATCCTTTTTAATAGTTTTCTCAATATGACAGATGCTGAAGGAATATATGCCCCGATGGTTTCGTTAAGGCACGGACTTTTAGCACATATGGCAGATGAAAGGTTTAATACTGCCGGAAGAAAAGAGGCCAATAACGATATAGTCAGTTCTGTTTGGTTTATCGGGAAAAAGTATTCCATTGACAAGGTTCATTCCGGTTATATTGAGAAGCTTTCCCTGTCGATTTTCGACCAGATGAAAAAAATTCATATGCTGGGTGAAAGTGAGAGGCTGTACCTTCGAGTGGCGGCAATACTCCATGACATTGGAAAGTACGTTAATCACAATAATCATGATGTTCACTCATATAACATAATTCGTTTCCAGGATATAATGGGTTTTTCAGACCGTGAACTAAGTCTTGTGGCCAATATTGCAAGGTACCACAGTGACGAAATTCCGAACCTTTCTCATGATAATTATTCAATGCTAAGCTCCCGGGATCAGATAATTGTATCCAAACTGGCGGTTATTTTAAGAATAGCTGAGGCTATGGATATATCCCATAAACAAAAAATAGAGAAGGTTGAGATACACAAGCACGGAAAAGAGCTTGAATTTATTCTATGGTCAAAAGAGGATATCTTGTTGGAAGAATGGAGTTTTAACAGCAATTCCAATTTTTTTGAAGAAGTAATGGGAAATAAGCCTGTATTAAAGCACAAAGGATGATTCAAGATGAAGAAACTGGAGTATGACTTGAAAAGAAATTATTTTAACCGTGAACTAAGTTGGCTTGAGTTTAATGAGAGGGTTCTGGGTGAAGCCTGTAACAGCAATCAGAATCCCATATTTGAAAGGGTTAAGTTCCTTTCGATAGTGAGCTCAAACCTTGATGAGTTTTTTATGGTAAGAGTGGCATCTTTGTTCGATCAGATGCTTGCAGGTTTTAACGAGCCTGATATTGCAGGTTTTACGCCCCGGGAACAGATTAATTTGATTTCAACAAGGGCATACAGAATGATCAGTGACCAGTACAATTGTTATAACCGTTCAATTATACCCGGGCTTAAGAAGGCAAAAATAACTTTTTTAAAGCCTGGGGATCTTAATGACAAACAGAAGTATTTTGTTGATGATTTTTATAAAAATACAGTTTATCCGGTACTTACTCCCATGGTGGTTGACAGAAGCAGGCCTTTTCCCCTTGTACTCAACAAAAGTCTTAATATTGCACTGCTTCTTGAAAACAAAGAGGATGAAGAGGATCCCATATTTGCTATGGTACAGGTACCCTCTGTACTTGAAAGGCTGGTTGAACTTCCTTCAAATGAAGGAAAAAAGTGCTTTATTCTGCTTGAGGACATTATAAAAATGTATATTGATACACTTTTTACGGGGCATGATATAATAACCATGGCTTGTTACCGCGTCACAAGGAATACGGACCAAGGGCTTGACGAAGAAGAGGCGGAAGACCTTCTTGAAGCAATTCAGCAGTATATTAAGAAGAGAAAATGGGGAATGGTGATAAGGCTGGAAATTGAGCACGGTATGGAACCGGACCTGTTGGAGATTCTGATTGATGAGTTGGAGGCACCACGGGAAACCGTATACGAAATAAAAGGACCTTTGGATTTGACTTTTCTTATGAGAATTCATTCCCTCCCGGAGTATGATCATCTAAAATACCCGATTCACCGTCAGCAGCCCGTACCGGAGTTCTGGGGCAGGGAGGATATTTTTGAAGCGATCTCGGAAAGGGACATCCTTATTCATCACCCTTATCATTCTTTCGAGCCAGTTATGGAATTTGTGAGACAGGCTGCCAACGACCCCAAGGTACTGGCAATTAAACAGACACTTTACAGGGTCAGCGGCCATTCTCCGATAGTAGAAGCATTGGCACAGGCGGCAGAGAACGGAAAACAGGTTACGGTGCTTGTTGAGTTGAAAGCACGGTTTGATGAACAAAACAATATTATCTGGGCAAAGCGTCTGGAAATGGCAGGATGCCATGTAATATACGGACTGGTCGGACTTAAAACCCATTGCAAGATACTTCTTGTTGTGAGGATGGAGGAGGACGGCATTAAAAGATATGTGCATTTAAGTACCGGAAATTATAACGATATAACCGCAAGGTTTTATACCGATATTGGGCTTTTCACCTCAAATCCGTATTTCGGAGCCGATGCATCGGCTTTGTTCAATATGCTTTCCGGTTATTCGCGGCTAAACAGGATGTACAAGCTGGATGTTGCACCCATGACCTTAAGGGATAAATTTAAACGGCTTATAAGACAGGAAGCTGAAAATGCAAGGAGAAGAAAAAAGGCAAGG
>DAOOJC010000235.1:0-3806 GCA_035384905.1 Acetivibrio sp.
TTCAATATACCGGTTCATAAGGGCTCTGCCCTCTTCCCGGTGTAGGGCGGGCATATCAATATTTATGGTTTTTCTGTTAACACCATCCACCTTGATTTTGGAGAAACCGTCCACTGATTTTATCTCTTCATATACCCTTTCAGCCTTACTGTAGCAACGTTCCACAATTTCATCCTTGTCTTTTAAAGACTCATCCAATTGAAATTGCGTTGCCTTTTTCATGTTTTCCACGCTCTTTAGTATGTCATTAAACAGTTCCTCCACATACTTATAGTTATACATATCATTTTTCATTATTTTTTCCAGTATAAGCCTTATCGTGCCGTTTTCCGCCCAATCGGCATCATTGTACAGCTTATCATAGCTCTCTTTTATACGAGACTCCATTTCATCAAGGTTTTTGGTTATAGCCTTGTAACGCCTTCTTTTTTCATTTCCTATAACCACAATGTTTTCTAACGGAAGCCTTAATATATCCCACAATGAAACGGTTTCCCCGTTATAAACAAGGCTGTCCATGTTCTCCCTTGAGGAGTCCTGGATTTTTATTCCGTATTCCTCAATATCCTCTTCCAGCCTGTTTCTATGCTCCACCATCTTGTTTCTTCTTCTATCCGTATCCTCAAGTTTTTTTGTATTATTCTGCCTCTTTCTTCTAAACGCATCAATTTGTTTTTCAAAGGCGGTTTCGTCCACACTTTCCAACGAGTCGAAAATGCAGGGAGGATTTTTATATTTATTTAAAATGTCTTTTTCCAGTTGTTCTGTCTTTCCCCCCAACCCCTTGATTTCTCCAAACAACCGGCGTTCATTTTCATCCAGGCCTTTTTTATCTTTCTTTAAAGAATCAAGCTGTTTTCTTTCTTCTTCAAGTTCTTCCTCATTAAAATGAATCACTTTCACCTCGAAATCAGCTTCGGTAAAACCTTTGGATCGGATTTGATTAAGACCTCTTTTCTCAGTTTCAACCCAATTTTCAATCAGATTTCTTACTTGATCAATACCGCTGTCATCCATACTGGTTTCAAGCCCGCGGGCTTTAGAGAGAATTTCATTTAAAGTTCCGGTTATATGCATTACCGGCTCTGTTATGGTTAACCGGGCGGAAATCTCATCAAAACGCTTCTTCTTCTCATCGCTTGTGCGGGAGTATTCCCTCAAATTATATCGGGCATCTTCTATTTCCTTTGATACAGAGTCTATTCTCTCCTCGATCTCTTTTTTCTCCTTCTCGGTTTTATTCAGTCTTTGCTGCTCCGTCTTACAGTGGCCGGCAAGTTCTGATATTTTTGCCCTGAGCTTCATATATTCTTTGAGGTTATCAATATCCTGTTCCTTCTCTTTTATTTGCCCTTCGTTAGCTTCAATAATTTTCTGGTTCTCAATTTTGCTTTTATGTATAAAGTCCCTTCTTTCCTGTATGCTTTGGATATTGTCCTCATGATTTTTAATATCATCTAAAAGGGCATCCCGGCGGCCCTTTAACTCTTTTATATAGCCTTTAGGATACGAGCTCACAAATTCCCGGCACCTCTCAATAAGCCCGGTTATTTTCTCCACATCTTTTTTTATACCTTCGCACTCGCTATCTAATCCTAGAATCCTCTGATCAATATCCTTAAGATATTGTTTGAAAAGTTCGGTATTTAAGGCAAGGGAATTGTTTTTAGAATACACTACATAGGCTTCCATTGCTCCTAACCTGTCAATGCCGCTTTTTGGCATATCCTCATTGTCCAAAGTCAAAATTCCCTGTTCACAATCCACAACAAAAGTAACGGGATAACTTTCCACCAGATCCCTTACCTCTTTTAACAAGGTGCCCTCCCCGTTCATTATCTTTTCCAGTTCTCTTTTCTCTATCACAATGGAATAACTCAAAAGGGGATTTTTGTGCAAAAAAGCTTCTTTTAAATCTTCCCTCTGGTTCCTAAGCCATAACGAGCCCGGTATACACCTTATACCCCTTTCCACCAGCAAATCATAAACCTTTTTAATTTCTGCGTCCGGAATGTAATACTCACTGTCTTTGTGCAGGTTTTTGCGGTTTAAGAACTCCCGGTATCTAAAAAGAACATCCCTTAAGGAGTTATCCATTTTTAGTTTCAGTGCATTCAAAGACTCCATGGTTTTATTGCTGTAGACGTCATCATCAATCTCATACATGGATATTTCCTTATTTATTTTTGCAAACTTCCTTTCAAAATCCTTAATCTCTTCCTCTATGCTTTCCTTCTTTTGCCGGGAAGCTGCAAGGGCTTCTTTTAAACGGTTTTCATTTATTGCCAGATCATCAATTGCCCTGTTTGCCTTGTCTATCTCTTCTTTGAGATTATTGTTGCTGTTTAAAAGCCCATCCCTCTCCTCCACTATCTTTTCAAGTCCGTCCCTGGGATCTGCCAAAAGGGTGACGTCTTTTACGAAATACCCCTCTATCTGCGATTGTCTCTCTTTGTTATGCTCAAGTTTTGTCTCGAAGGCTGAAATGTTGTGCTTAACCTCATCCCTTTCTTTATTCTTTGCATCAAGTTTCTCCTGAAGCCCCTTTTTTTCCTTCAACAGACTGTTTTGATCCCTTTTCAAATCCTCTATGGCCTCTGAAATCCCCTTTATTTCATTCCCAAGCAAAATTTTTGCATGATATATATAGTTCTGGTACTCCCTGTGAATTTCATCCTTTTCCTTGGAAAGAGATTCCAGCTGTTCTCTATATAACAAAACCTCATTTCTTGCCTTTACAATATCATCATAAAAAGATGCGGCTTCTTTATATCTAATCTCGCGGTCAAGTTCCTGAATTTTGTCGGATATCTTTTCAATTTCCCTTTTGACCTGTTCATGCCTCTCTTCAAGGTTTTCCATCTCCGAAACCCTTTTTGTGTAATCAAGGCTGTCCTTTTTATACAACAACTCCTCTATCCGTGCCGCATATTCCTGTTCATTGTTCTTTAAGCTTTCTACTTCCTTTTCAAGCCTCTCGGCTGCAATACCGATAATATTTGAAAGTGCCAGTATATCCCTGCTGACACTGTCTATCTCTTCTACCTTTGTACCGTAATCATTGAGCTTGGAAAGGAGTTCTTCAGCCCTATCGCAAAAGGCCTCATAGGTCTTTATTTTATGTTGATAAATGGGGATGTTCTTTAAGTTGTCTAGGTGCTTTTTCAATGTCTGAACCAACAACCCGGAAGTTTCACCCTCTGCCTGGGGTATATTGGGTATAATAAGCTTTTCGATTACATTTCTGGACTTTCTTGCATTTTCAAAGAATTTATCTATACCGCCCTCGGTTTGGTTTATTATTTTAATGGCATCAAACTCTTCCCTGAAGAGGTTAAAGGTATAAAGCTTGTCCCTGTATTCCCTCTGCCGGTCTCTAGAATAAATATTTAAATTAAGACGCCTTTCGTTGGCAAGCCTCTTTAAATAATTATAGTACTCTGAAAAGCCGATAACCTGTTTTTCTCTGTTAATCGCTTCAAGACCTTTTATATCCAAATCATGGGGAAGTTTATAGAAATGAGTGTAGGTAAAAAACCTTAGTCCATCGGTCCCTCCCGAAACACAGATGCCTGTCAGGACATAGTCAGCTCCTGTGCCATCCAGCTTCCACTCCACCATAATATGTGTGGGTGACGTTCCGGTCTTAAAATAATGGGAAAAATTTCTGCTTCCCATATTTGTGTTGGGAAGCACTACCTGAAGTGCCAATTGAAGAATGACACTCTTTCCACCCCCGTTTTCCAGATTGATTAGGGCGTTTTTACCGCCAAACTCATAAAGCTCATTGGATATAAGCTTTTTGT
>DAOOJC010000236.1:0-547 GCA_035384905.1 Acetivibrio sp.
GTGAGGCTTATTGAGGGGATTGACGGGACAGAGGCGGTTTTCATTTCGAAGGATAATAAAGTCTATATAACGGACGGATTAATAGGCATTTTTGAATTTAAGGATGAAAGTAAGGAATTTGAATATGTTGAAAAAAGGTGACTTTTTTATTATTTTAATTGTTATAATAATGACAGTGGTTTCTTTTGTCGGTGTCTTAATTTATAAGGGATGGGAAGAGGACGGCCGCAAAGTGGCATTAATAATCCGGGACAATGAAGAGATAAAAAGGATTGATCTAGATGCCGTTGATGAACCATGGGAGTATACAGTTAGTGGGGATTACAGCAATACAATACTTGTGGAAAGAGGTCGGGTAAGGTTTAAGGAAGCTGACTGTCCCGATGAGGTGTGTGTAGATACCGGATGGCTTTATAAAAAGGGAGACATGGCAGTGTGCCTTCCCAACCGAATTATGATAAAAATTGAAGGAGAACCGGAAGACGTTGACATAGTAACATATTAGAAAAAACATAAAAAAAGAATGGGGTAGAAAGTGAGTAGTGTA
>DAOOJC010000236.1:557-3804 GCA_035384905.1 Acetivibrio sp.
CTTGGGTTGTTGATTTCGCAGGCATTAGTTTTATCGATAATTGAATCATGGATACAGATACCTGTGCCTGTACCTGGAGTAAAGCTTGGTCTTGCCAATATTATAACCGTCGTGGTTATTGTTTATTTCGGATTCAGAGAGGCTTTGACAGTAGTTATTGTAAGGTGCGTTTTGACCTCCTTTTTCGGCGGCGGAGGCCTGATGTTCTTTTTCTTCAGTGCTGCCGGGGGGATATTAAGTACCATGGTTATGTCGGTCCTATATAAAGCAGGACGCAACAAATTCAGTCTAACAGGTATAAGCATTGCCGGGGCAATAACCCATAATATCGGGCAATTGCTGGTGGCGGCTTTTTTTATGCGGGATCCGGCTGTGGCGGTTTATCTTCCCGCGCTTCTCGTTTCAGGATGTATAATGGGTTTCTTCGTAGGCTTTGTCAGCAATCTATTGGTAAATGCATTGAATAAGACAAAGATATTTTGACATAAAAATCAAGACAAAGAAAAACCATTTTAATATGCTTATTTCTAGAAAAAGCAAGTTATTAATTGTATGTAAAATATTAATAAAATAGGCTTGAAAACATTGGTGATTTATATTATCGTATAATTATAGAGTAAAATAAAAAGAAGGGATAGATGCTGATGATTAAGGTAGTTTGTGGTAAAAAAGGCGTAGGAAAGACAAGGGCTCTTGTAAATTCTGCGAACAGTTTTCTTTCTTCAGCTTCGGGCGACATAGTTTTCATAAGTGGAAAAAGACAGTTAATGCACGACTTAAGCCATAAAATTAGATTGATTAACTTATCTGAATTTCCGGTCAACATCAGCAGTTCCTGTACTTTTCTCGGTTTTATCTGCGGAATAATCTCTGCCAATTATGATACTAAGGGGATATATATTGACGATCTTGTCAGCATTGTCAAGAATGTTCCTGAGGGCTTGAAGGAGATGTTTGACGGTATGAATGAAGTATCAGAAAAATTTAATATCGATTTCCATGTTTCTATTGAGGGGGATCCCGATTCCATGCCGGATTATGTGAAGGAGTGTTATTAAAGGCTGGAAGAGGGATTTGTTTTTTACCACTAAAAATGATAAAACCGAAAATAAATTAAAGCTTAAGGGGCAGGGGAACCCTTATGCTAATACAGGATTAAAGAGTACTTATTAAAGGCCGGATAAAACAACGAACTTATCCGGCTTTTTTGGTGGGATTTCACAAACAGAGGTGTATATTGCTTAAGTGAAGAAAAATGTGGAAGAAACATTGTGAAGCAAGTTGTAGAGCATGTTAATACGACACGGAAAGGGAGAGCATTGTCCGAAGCGAAGCAAGTTTTGCTCGACCCCGCGGAGTATTTACAGGCTCTAGACTTGCGAAGCTTAAGTTCCTGGAACATTTTTCTTCACGTTTATTTAACACACCAACGAAACAGTTTTTGTTGCTTTATGAGCCGTGCTGTTGCTATAATATATTAATACCCTATATTTCGAGGGCAAGTATAATATATAAAAAGGTGCAGGGATGAAAAACATTGCTTCTGTTGCAATAAAAAACTCAACAAGGAAATTCGATAGGGAATACCACTATATAATCCCCGATGAGTACATTGGTAAATTGGTTCCGGGGTTTAGGGTTATTGTGCCTTTTGGAAAGTCAAACAGGCTTGTTGAGGCATATGTTCTCGATACGTGCGAGAAGGCGGATGTTATAGAGCTCAAAGAGATTGACAGGGTGCTGGATGAAAAGCCTGTTCTTAACAATAATATGATAAGACTGGCCCAGTGGATGAAAGAAAGGTATATCTGTACCTATTCCGATGCAATAAGGTGCATGATTCCGCCGGGAACAGGCGTAAATAGCACCAAAATAATTAAGCTGATAAAAAACGAGGGTTCTCTCAAGGGAACTAAAAAAAAGATTATGGACTGTTTGTGTGAGCATGAAGGTGAAATGGATTATGAGGAACTTAAGAGCTTGACAAAAGCAAAGGTTTTGTCCAAGCATCTTGAAAGTCTCGCACAAGAGGGATATATAGAGGTTATAGAGCAGTTTACCGCCCGGGTCAGGGAGAAGCAAATAAAGGCAGTGTACCTTATAAAACCAGAAGATGAAGTGATTTATGACATAGAAAGTAACAGAATTAAAAACATAAAGCAAATCCGGGTTCTTGAGATGCTTATAGAAAATGAATATATAGCGGTCAATGACATAATAAATTTTGCCGGAATTTACCGTGGGGGATTGGAAACCCTTAAAAAACACGGGTATATTGATTTTATGGACGTAGAAGTAACCAGGGATCCTGTAGGAGACAGAAACTACAAAAAAACCCATCCATTAGATCTATTGCCGGAGCAGAGAAATGCTTATGACCGGGTGACAGGGATGCTGGACTCGGGAAGCTTTAATGAGGTATTGCTCCATGGTGTTACAGGAAGCGGAAAAACCGAGGTCTATCTTCAATTGATAGACCATTGTATAAATACGGGTAAGCAGGCTGTTGTGCTGGTTCCGGAGATATCTCTGACTCCCCAGATGGTTGAAAGGTTTAAGGGCAGGTTTGGAGATGATGTAGCCGTAATGCACAGCCGGCTTTCTTTAGGGGAAAGGTACGACCAGTGGAGGCTTATCAGGGATGGAAAGACCAGAGTTGTGGTAGGTGCCAGGTCTGCCGTGTTTGCACCTTTTGAAAACCTTGGACTTATAATAATTGACGAAGAACATGAAAACTCGTATAAATCGGAAATTGTGCCCAAATACCATGCCGCCGATGTTGCAAGACAGCGTTGCCTATTAGAAAATGCTGTGCTCTTGTACGGTTCGGCCACTCCTTCAGTGGAAACATACTATCGGGCTAAAACAGGAGAAATCGAGCTTCTTGAAATGTCAAAAAGGGCCAACAATATGCTTCTGCCCAAGGTAGAGGTTATTGATATGCGGGCGGAGATGAATAACGGCAACCGGTCGGTGTTCAGCGAGAGGCTCAAGGCCGAGATTAAGGTAAATATTGAAAAAGGACAGCAGACCATTGTTTTTTTGAACAGGAGGGGGTACGCATCCTTTGTATTGTGCAGAAGCTGCGGCTATGTTCTAAAATGTCCTTATTGTAATGTTTCTTTGACTTATCATTCCCATGAGGACAGGGTTATCTGCCACTATTGCGGTTTTACTCTGAAAAACCCTTCTGCATGCCCGAAATGCAAGAGCAATCACATAAGAAATTTCGGTACGGGAACGCAAA
>DAOOJC010000237.1:0-3797 GCA_035384905.1 Acetivibrio sp.
ACGGAAGCATCGACTCGTCAGATCTTCAGTTATTAAAAAGACATTTGCTCCGTAAATCTCTGCTTACAGGAGCGAGTCTTGCCAATGCCGATGTAAACAGAGACGGCTCTGTGGATTCTACTGACTGTACATTGTTGAAAAGGTATATACTGCGAATTATTCGTTCCTTTGATTAACAAAGATCGGTACCCGATATAAATATGGGAGCATTATTAAATAATCATACCGGACCTCCACATTAATATAAATCAATCTAACAAAAGCTATGGGGGCATCGAGCCCCCGTCGCTTTTTGGGCATTTAACTTCGTGAAATCCCACTAATAAGACTCCGGAAGTTTGTATAACTTTCTTTCGGAGTTTTATACTTTGAGAAAGTACATTGTTTTATACAAAAAATTTGCTTTTCGGCATACTTTTTAGTTGGAAAATATTTTAATTTTTCAATAAATTCATCTTTAATTTTATATTAAATGTGCTATAATCGATGTTAATGTTAATAATTATCAAAATTAAGCCAATGTAGAGGAGAGTAATGTATTAATATGAAAGTTTTAATTGTTGGGGCGGGCAAACTGGGATATAAGCTTGCGAGTCAATTGTCCGGAGGAGACACTCTTGTAACCGTTATGGATTCTGATCCGGAGGTATTGGAACGTATTTCCGACCATCTTGACGTTATGATTGTCAGAGGCAGTGGGATGCAGGTCGATGCACTCAAAGAGATGAACATTGAGGAATATGATCTGGTTATTGCGGTTACTGAAAATGACGAAACAAATATGGTTATATGTTCCATAGCCAAGAAACTAGGGTGTAAAAAAAGCATTGCGAGAGTCAGAAATCCTGAGTATTCGGAGCAGGGTGAATTTATCAGGACGATAATGGGTATAGACCATATTGTTAATCCTGAATTGGCTACTGCAAATGAAATAAACAGGAATCTGTTATACCATTATTCTTTGTATTCGGGGGACTTTGCAGAAGGAAGGATTTTGATGCTTCATTTTACGGCTTCAAGCCTGCCGGAATTTGTGGGTAAGAAAATAAAAGAAATAAAAAACATAAGTGGAATATTGATTGGAATTATATCAAGAAATGGTGATATTATTATTCCCCATGGAGAAGATTATATTTTGGAGGATGATATCTTATATGTAATAGGCAAGAAAGATAATATAAACCAACTGGCAAAAACCTGCAAGACATCAGTTCAGATTAAATACATTAAGAAGGTTATGATACTGGGTGGAGGAAGAATAGGGTATTATCTTGCAGAGAAACTAACGTCCCAGGGTATTTCCGTCAAGCTCATAGAATATGACAAGGAACGTTGTGAATATCTGTCCGAGAACCTGAATGACACCTTGGTAATATGTGGAGATGGGACGGATGTTAACCTCCTGAATGAAGAGGATATTTCATCTATGGATGCTTTTGTCGGAGTTACAGGAATCGATGAGGAAAACCTGTTGATGACTCTAATGGCAAAGCATGTGGGTGTAAAAAAAGTAATTGCAAAGGTAAGCAAGTCCAGTTATATACAGGTTATTGAAAAGATTGGGGTTGACATTGCGGTAAGTCCTATAGATATTACAGCCAGTGATATTTTGAAATATATCCGGGGTGGAAGGGCTGCTTCCGTATCTCTTCTTTTAGGCGGAAAGGCAGAGGTGACCGAAGTGATTGCAGACAAAGACATGTGGTTTGTCGAAAAGCCGATATCGGAGCTGGGCTTGCCTAAGGAAATAATTATCGGAGCAGTTGATCACAAAGGGAAGGTTATTATACCAACCGGAAGCACAATTATCCAACCCGGTGACAGGTTCGTAATACTAAGCTCGGCAATTCGGCAAAAGGCTCTCGAAGAGTTCTTTAAGTCTTTATAAGGGAGGGCTGTTCAGTGAATTATGGTATCGTAATAAAAACACTGGGGAAAATTCTGGTTCTTGAAGCAGTAATGATGATTTTCCCATCAGTTGTATCCCTTTTGTATTACCAGCAAGATAAAGTGGCATTTGCCGTTACCTTAGCAGTGACAGGATTGGTCGGTATCTTTCTGTCACGTTTTCCGGCTAAGACAAATACTATAAAGATAAGAGAAGGTTTGACTATTGTTACCTTTGCTTGGATTCTGGTATCTTTTTTCGGTTCATTGCCCTTTGTATTTTCGGGAAGCGTAGATTCTTTTGCAGATGCTTTTTTTGAGACAGTGTCCGGTTTAACTACAACCGGGGCAACTGTCATTGACAATGTTGAGGCTTTACCCAGGGGGATTCTTTTTTGGAGGTCTTTTACCCATTGGTTTGGAGGAATGGGTATACTTGTACTTATGGTTTCCATTTTACCGGCTTTGGGGGTAGGAGGTTTTCAGGTTTTTAAGGCTGAAAGCACAGGTCCTGTTACCGATAGAATTGTTCCAAGGATAAAGGATACGGCAAAAATACTGTATACTATATACTTAGGCATAACAGTTTTAGGAGTTGTGTTGCTGATAATTGGCGGGATGTCATTGTTTGATGCATTGGTTTATTCTTTTGGTACTGTAGGCACAGGAGGATTTGCAACAAAGAATTTAAGTGTGGGAGCATATAATAGTGTGTATATAGATATTGTAATTTCCCTACTTATGCTGGCTTCCGGTGTAAACTTTTCATTGTATTATTCTATGCGGAAGAAAAAGTGGAGAGAAGTATTAGTCGATTCTGAGCTGAGGTTTTATTTAGGAGTTGTTGGTGCAAGCGTTCTGCTTATTGCTTTTAATATCTTTAAAAATGTCTATGGCAGCATATGGGAAGCGTTGAGATATGCACTTTTTCAGGTGAGTTCCATTATAACTACTACAGGCTATTCAACAGCTAATTTTGATGAGTGGCCGACCTTCAGCAAGGTTATACTTTTTGTCCTTATGTTTGTAGGAGGATGTGCGGGGTCTACAGCAGGCGGAATGAAGAGTGTCAGGGTTTTGGTTCTGCTTAAAATGATAAAACGGGAAATCATGAAGATATTTCATCCGAGGGCTGTTATTCCTGTTAAACTTGGTCAGAGAGCATTGTCCAAAGATACACTTGACGGTATATCCAGTTTTTTTGCCCTATACATGTTTCTTTTTGTGCTGGGAACACTTTTAGTATCCCTTGACGGCTTTGACCTTATAACTTCTTCAAGTGCGGTTGCAGCCACTCTTGGAAACATAGGACCGGGTTTTGGAGCTGTGGGTCCGATACATACTTTCAGTCAGTTCAGTCACTTCAGTAAAATTTTAATGAGTGTTTTAATGCTGTTGGGAAGACTTGGGCTCTTTACGGTAATTGCATTGTTCTCCTCGAAATTCTGGAGAGAGGACATATGATACTAAGGATGTATGATACTTTTCATGTTATTGTACAATAAGCCTTGATAGGCTTATTTTTTTATGTATAGTTGTCTGTTTTTATTTTTTGGTTAGACAGATGAGCAATATGTGCTGTGTTGAAGAAAAACATATTATTATTGAGATAAGAAAGCGTATTTTATCTCAATGAATATATTTAACGCATTAGTTGGGTTGAACATATGACATGATAGATGATATATTAGTAAAGCTGTCGCTGATGACACATTGAAGCCTACGGGTTATTGGTTATAAGTGTTAATAAAAAAGTGTTGACAAAACACAGGCGGCATGTTAACATAAGATTCCGTGCTTAAGGAACAGCACAATGCTTGTTAACTTCCGACAGAAGTATTATGTTAACAATAGCATGGACTTTGAAAAGTGAACAGTGTAAGATAACATGAACTCGTTAATGAAAATGA
>DAOOJC010000238.1:0-3796 GCA_035384905.1 Acetivibrio sp.
CAAATTTGGAGCAGACCCTTTTCGTTTTTCCGTCATACTTACGTACTGTAAACAGTTGGCATATACCCACAGCCCTGTCTTCAATATTTGTGGTGTCGAAGATAATAAAGTTTTCACAATCCACGCAGGTATTGATTTTCCTTTTTATAGATTTAAGGGCGGGCATGAACCTGTGCTTGGAGCAGACATAATCTGCCGAAACCACTCCCTTTTCAATGCATAATATATCACAATTCAGGCTTATTGCAGTTCCTTTAAGACAATTATTGCAAGATCTCTTTTTTTTCAAATTCTTCTCCCCCCAACCCATTTTCTAATACTGAAATTGTCTTTTTATGGACAACTTGCCGCTAACTGCTTTAATAGTTGAGACTCAGGGAATATTAATAGACATATTACCATAAAGCTCCGTATATATGATTAATTTATCAGCTTGAAATTGATGCTGTATAACACTACAATATTATAGCATTACAAGGCAAACTGTGGAAGGATGTGGGAAATAATATTGATTAATTAATTTTAAAATTGTTATTTGTAAGGTATAATAGATAAATAAGATAATAAATATTTTTGCACCGGTTTCGGGGCAATATTAAGAAGATGGAGTCTTGGAAAATCCGAATAAACCGGTGAAATTATTACAAGGGGGATGGATGTGAAGAAGCCAATTGTACTAAGGAAAAGATATGTACCTTCGGAAACCATCGATATAACGGGTGACGAACTGGTTTTGAGAAACGAGGAGCTTTTGGTAACTAAATGGAAGCCAATTAAGAAAAGGCCGGATATTTCCGGAGGGATGTCCTTTACTTTTCTGAAAGAAGGATACAAGGTCAGCAAGTTTTTTGATGCCTTTGGAGAGTTTAAGTACTGGTACTGCGATATAATAAACGTTTTGTATGACGAGTTTAACGACAAATACACCCTGGTGGATTTGCTTTTGGATGTAAAAATAACTCCGGACGGACACGTGGAGATGCTTGATATGGACGAATTTGCAGAGGCTCTGGAAAAGGATATTATATCAAAGGAAGAGGCTGTAATTTCACTTCGAACCCTGGATAAAATACTTAAAATGGTCTATGCGGGCAAATTTCCCCCGGAGCTTTGCCTTAAGGATTATTAGATTTTTGTGCAATTCATATTGTTAAGGAAATTCTTTTGAACACATTAAAATTTATTTAGACTTTCGCGATATTCATATTGATACTATTATTATTGTAAGGAGCATTGAGCGATGGATAGATTTGTTGATTTGCACACCCATTCCACTGCATCAGACGGCAGCATGACACCCTCCGAAATTGTAAGACATGCAAAGAAAAGTGGCTTATCGGCGGTTGCACTGACGGACCATGATACTGTTGACGGAATAGAGCAGGCTGTTGAAGAAGGAAACAAGATAGGCTTAGAGGTGGTTCCCGGTGTGGAAATAAGTCTTGACTACAAAACAGAAATGCATTTGCTGGCTTATTTTTTCGATGACAGCTATATGAAAATTGAGTCCCTTTTAGAGAGGTTCAGAAGGAGCCGGGAGGAAAGAAATCCCAAAATGATTGAGAAGCTCAATTCTCTGGGGATTGATATTACCATGGAAGATGTTGTCGCCGAAGCCAAGGGAAGAGTTGTGGCAAGACCGCATATGGCTAATGTGATGGTTAGAAAGGGTTATGTAAAAACCGTTGCGGAAGCCTTTGAAAAATATATATCCAACGGAAAACCGGCATATGTAAAAAGAGATTCATTGACTCCGGAAAAAGGGATACAGGCCATACGGGAGGCAGGGGGAATACCGGTACTAGCCCATCCCATTTATTTGCGGCTTGATTGGGGGAAGCTTGATGAGCTGCTGTCAAGACTGGTTTCCGATGGACTTATGGGCATTGAAGCATATTATGTGGATAACTCTCAGGAGGACACGGGAAATCTTTTGAATCTTGCGAAAAAGCACAACATTGTTGCCACAGGAGGGAGCGATTTTCACGGAAGCTTTAAACCCGATATTAAAATTGGCAGCGGCAAGGGAAATTTAAAAGTTCCCTATGAGGCTCTTGAAAGGTTGAAAGCCCTTGCCTGATAATCCTGATAATATTGTAAAGCCTACGAAGGTAAGTCATAAATCCCATACCCTTGTATAAGAATTTACAGGGCGGGATTATATGGAGCAAACAGGCAGCAAACAAGAAAATCAGGGTACTTGACAGAAGACATAGAAATGTTATAATAATAGGGCACGATAAATATGTTGTGAAACATGCCCTTTCTCTGGGAAGGGTTATTTTTATCCGGTCAATCTGTAACATTAAACTGACAGGCGGTAATATAATGGTAAAGGAAGAAAAGAAAGTTGTAGCTCAAAATAAAAAAGCCAGGCATGACTATTTTATCGAACAGACCATTGAAGCGGGCATTGTTTTGTCGGGTACCGAAGTCAAGTCGATCAGGACCGGCAAGGTTAGCCTCAAGGACAGCTATGCCAACATAAAAGACGGTGAAGTGTTCATATATGGCATGCATATAAGTCCTTATGAACAGGGGAATATATTCAATAAAGACCCTTTAAGAGACAGGAAGCTTCTTTTAAACAGGTTTGAAATTAACAAACTCATTGGATATATTCAGCAGAAGGGAATGACACTGGTGCCGCTGGAGGTTTATTTTAAAAAGGGCAGGGTAAAGATTGAACTGGGTATTGGAAAAGGTAAAAAGCTTTATGACAAGAGGGAAGATATTGCAAAAAAGGATGCACAAAGAGAGATTGACAGAAGGCTGAAGGATAACTCCAGATATTGATGAAGAAAATGCCAAGTACTCGTGAATTAATACACGGGCGGGGCAAAGTCTTTGTGAAAACTTAATAATTATACATGGGGGCGTATTGGTTTCGACGGGATTGTTGAAGCTTGAGTAGCGGGTAGAGGATTCTCGTTGGCCTCTTTAAAAAACGAGAAACTAAAATAAACGCTAAAAACGATAATTTCGCTTTAGCTGCTGCCTAATTTAGGCGGCCCGTCAGTCCGGGGTTCCTGCATCCCGGGTAGCTGGCGTCATTAAGTCAGGCCTTTTGAGCGGGAAGGTTAAACTCTAGAACTATCGCAGCTGTAGCCTTGAACTGCGACGGATTTTAAAGGATACCGATATCTAAAGCCTGCCCTTGGGCGTTAGGTTGAGGGAATTTTAAATCGAGGGCTGCACCCGGAGAAGCTCTTGTGAATATGGTTTCGGACAGGAGTTCGACTCTCCTCGCCTCCACCAAAATTTTTATGAAAACCCTTGCATTGCAAGGGTTTTCGGACAATCTGGCCAGTATTGCCTACAATTGAACCTATTCTTAATATCGTTTTTTATTTCTGTATAGCACATTTTCTATATTATCATCTCTGATTTAATTTAATCATTTCTATCAATATGATTAAATTCATATTGACAATTTAATTTTATAATGATACACTTTAATTTAACTATTGGGCAATAATATGATTAAATTGACCATTGCGAGGGATAAAATGAGAGATTTTGATTACACAAACTGTTGGCAAAAGCTTTTGACACCGGATATTGTTAACCTGCTGACGCAAATCCATGAATTCAAAGGTGAGCAAACACTGTTTGTAGAGGCTAAAGCCGATACATTGACACAACTCATGGAAATAGCAAAAATTCATAGCACTGAAGCTTCAAATAAAATAGAAGGCATTTTCACTTCGGACGAACGACTGAAAAAAATCGTCCGTGATAAAACCATGCCGAAAAATCGAAATGAGCAGGAAATTGCCGGTTACAGAGACGTTTT